>NZ_JBBMEU010000009.1:0-48562 GCF_040096415.1 Megasphaera intestinihominis | reverse complement strand
TGCTTTTTTTGTTGTTAGCCGTCAGCAGTTAGCAGCTAGCAAGGGCGCCCACGTGGGGCGCCCGTTCGGAATAATGGGGGTACCCATCATACATGACAAGCGATGTGGGACGAGGCGGCTTCCTATCCGACCAGGGTTCCCTGGGATAAGCAGGGAACCGGTTTTGAAGGAGCTCTGCGACGCGCAAAACCGTGTGAGTCGCTTATGCCGAATCTCGTGACCTGATGGAGTGAAAGTATGCGGTCAGACAGAGATACCCTGGATTCGGCAGGAGAGGTGGGACAACCGCCAGTGCTTTTTTGCTGTTCGTTGTTAATGGTTCGTGGCTCGTTTTTGCGGCCTTATGGCCGCATCGTAGGGGCCGATCTTCAACCTCTCAGACCGCCTTTGGCGGTCAGCTCCCCTATAAAGGGAGTCTTGGGCGGCCCGCTGTGATATTTGACCACAGCCTATTCAGAATGATGGTGAGCTTTTACGAGCCACGAACCACGAACAACGAGCCACAGCTTTTTTCATGGTGATATACATAACATCCATGAGGCATGGTTTTGCGAACTGCGACCGGGGAATAGTACATTTTTTCACATAACGGATTGACTTTTCTTATTGTGAAATATATAATGGATACAAAGAATAAAAGCAAGGACAAAGATGTCTTACGAGTACACATTCTGCCCTTGCTCTTTTTTTACTCTTTGTCAAATTTAAACGAAAGGATGGATGGTTATGCTTTCACGGACCTTGTTGGGAATGAGATGGGGCGACTTATCGGAAGATACGCGCCAGATGTTATTGGACCGCGCCGATATCGACGGTTTTAATGGCGCTGATGGAGACCGTTATAGTCGAGGGACGCTCCATTTCCGCAATACCCTCATGGGAATCCAGGCCTCAGTGGAAACAGACCGTTTTTCCGGTGATATGGGAAACAACGGCATTTTCATTGACGATGATGCTGTCATTTCCCGCATCTAACAATCATTTGAATAAGAACACCTTGCATAAGCCGATAATGATAAAGGCTGCAATGATGATGACACTAATAACCCGAGTCTTAGTAAAGATTTTCGGGTTATTTTGTATATTTTTGGGCGGGACTGGCGGTGGTACTTCCTGTTTAGTGCCGCAAATCGGGCACATGAGGACGCCGTCGCGCAGTTCCGTACCACATTTGGGACAAATCATAAGCTCAACTCCTGTTCTTCTTTTATGTATACTATAGAAGGCTGTACCCGCTGTGTCAAGAAGTTATCTTTTTGTGAGGAAAATATACATATAAAACCTTGTGTATTTGGCGAAAATAGCATACAATTTTATTTATCTGCTGTTTTTTATTACCAGAGAAAAGGAGATACAGCCTTGAAGAAAAAAATTGGCTTGAGTTCCCAAATTTTAATCGGCCTGGCCCTCGGTGCCCTGGTCGGTTATTTGTTCCCCGATTTCGGCGATAAGCTGAAACCCTTCGGTGATGCCTTCCTGCGCATGATCAAGATGATTGTCGTGCCCCTTATTTTCAGTACCCTGGTCATGGGTATTGCCGGTACGGGCGATTTTAAAAAGCTCGGCCGCTTAGGCGGCAAGGCCATCATTTGGTTCGAGTTCGCTACGACCATCGCCCTGGCCATCGGCCTGTTGTTCATGAATATTGCAGAACCCGGTGTGGGCGTCACTTTATCGGCTTCGGCAGCGAATGCTTCCAATGCCGCAGCTGCCAGCCAGCACAGTGTCGACCTCGTCGACTATGCCGTCCACATCATCCCGACCAACATCGTCGATGCCATGGCCCGGCAGGATATGCTGCAGATCATCTTTTTTGCCTGCTTCTTTGGCGTCGCTGTCGCCCATATCGGCGGCAAAGGTGAAACCATTGTCGATATCTGCCAGAGCGTGGCTGAAGCCATGTTCAAAGTAACGGGCTATGTCATGCACTTTGCGCCTATCGGTGTCTTTGCCATGATTGCCTATACCGTCGGCAGCTATGGCATTGCCATGCTCATCCCCTTGGGCAAGCTCATCTTGTCCGTCGCCGGTGCTACGGCGCTGTTCATCTGTGTCGTCGCCCTCATTGCCAGCCTTTTTACGGGCATCAATTTCTTCCACGTCATCCGGGCCTTGAAGGACATCCTCTTCCTGGCTTTCTCGACGGCCAGCAGTGAAGCCGCCCTGCCCGGCGCCATGAAGCGCCTGGAAGAATTGGGCGTTCCCAAGACGATTGTCACCTTTGTCATGCCGACGGGTTATTCCTTCAACCTCGACGGCTCGACGCTGTACAGTTCAGCCGGTATCTTGTTCATTGCCCAGCTCTACGGTATCCAGATGCCCATTGAGCAGCAGCTACTGGTCATGGTCACGCTCATGCTGTCGACCAAGGGCATTGCCGGTGTTCCCGGTGCGGGCATCATCGTCGTCGCTGCGACGGCAGCGGCCTTCAATCTGCCTACAGAAGGCGTCGCCATCCTCCTGGGCATCGACCGCCTCCTCGACATGATCCGCACGATCTGCAACGTCTGTGGCAACTGCATGGCTACGGTCGTCGTCGCCTGCTGGGAAAAGGAATTGAACAAGGCCACGTTCAATGAAAAGTACCGCGCTTTTTTGGGCGGAAAAAATAGGTGAGTATTCGCCAAAGTAGACTAAATCTGTTATAATAATAGGGTAAATAAGTGCTCCGTAAGGATTGCCTGACGGAAAACTTCATCTATGAAGCAACCGTGCTCCTCTGCAAAGACTTGACTGCGCAGATGAGGCGAAAGCACAATTATCCGAAGGGACTGTCGCACGGAGGCTTCTGCCATCATGCGTGGTCCCTTTTGATTATAGTTTGTAGATGAGGGCTTTCAATTCAAAGACCTTCACTAAAAACTACAAACTGGAAACTTAAAACTCAAAAAGGGGCGTCGCACGTGCGACAGCCCCTTTTTTCTTTAGGAGGTACGAATATGGAAACGAGAGTCGCTTTAATCGGTATTATCGTAGGGAATCGCCAGGAATCGACTAAATTAAATGAGATCCTGCATGAATATGGCCAGTATGTCGTCGGCCGCATGGGGGTCCCTTATAAGGATAAGGATATCAACGTCATCAGCCTCATCGTCGATGCGCCGCAAGACGTCATCAGCGCTTTGTCGGGGAAATTAGGGATGCTCCCGGAAGTCAGCACCAAGACGATTTACCCGCCTATGCCGCAGTAGGAGGCGCGTATGCTGAAAATTGCGATTTACGGCAAAGGCGGCATCGGGAAATCGACGATGACCAGTAATCTGGCCGCTGCCTTCGCCTATTTAGGCAAGAAAGTCATCCAGATCGGCTGTGACCCTAAGGCCGATTCGACGTTCAATCTGCTCGGCGGCCATCCCGTCCAGCCGGTCATGAATTATCTGCGGGAACACGACGAAGATCCAGAATCCATCGAGGATATTTCCCGCATCGGCTATGGCGGTGTCCTCTGTATCGAAACGGGCGGTCCTACGCCGGGCCTGGGCTGTGCCGGCCGGGGCATTATCGCCACTTTTTCTTTGTTGGAAGATTTAGGCCTCTTTGAAAAATATGAGCCCGACGTCGTCCTGTACGATGTCCTGGGCGACGTCGTCTGCGGTGGCTTTGCAGCGCCTATCCGCGAAGGCTATGCGGAACAGGTCCTCATCGTCACATCGGGCGAAAAAATGGCTCTCTACGCAGCCAACAACATCAATACGGCTGTGGCCAATTTTGCCGACCGCAGCTATGCCAAGGTCCGGGGTATCCTCCTCAACCGCCGCAACGTCCCCGACGAAGAAGCGAAGGTCCGGGCCTTTGCCGAAAAGGCTCACCTTTCCATCGTCGGCGACATTCCCCGCAGCGACGACATCAACCGCTATGAAGATCTGGGCCAGACCGTCATCGAAGGCGATCCGGACCTGCCTATCAGCCATATCTTCCTCGATTTGGCCCAAAAATTATTACAAGACAAGGAATGATTATGACAGAACGAAAACCTTATGCTATCACCGTGCAGGACCTGGTGACGCGCGGCCGCGATGATATCCCGGCTGAACTCGTCACGTCGACGCACCTCATCTATAATTCTCCGGCTGCCCTGGCCTTCAACTCGCCTGGGGCCCAGGGCTTCGGCGTCAAACGGGCAGGCCTGTCCATTCCCGGATCGGTCATGCTCCTGGTCGGACCGGGCTGCTGTGGCCGCAATACGACGATCCTCAGCGAAATGGGCGGGTACAGCGACCGTTTCTTCTTCTATATCATGGATGAAACGGACATCGTCACGGGCCGCCATCTGAAGAAAATCCCCCAGGCCGTCTGTGAAGTCGTCGACAGCCTGGCTGAAAAGCCGTCAGTCGTCATGATCTGCATGACCTGTGTCGACGCCCTTCTGGGGACCGATATGGAACGGGTCTGCCGCAAAGCCGAAAAGGAAGCGGGCCTGCCCGTCGTGCCCTGCTACATGTACGCTCTGACCCGGGAAGGCCGCAAGCCGCCGATGGTCGACGTCCGCCGGGCCATTTATTCGCTGCTGGAAAAACAGCCGCGCCGCCGCCGGACGGTCAATCTCCTGGGCTATTTCGCGCCCTTGCAGGACGACTGCGAGTTGTACGACATCCTGAGAGGCGTCGGCTTTAATCAGATCAATGAGATTTCCCGCTGTCCCGACTTTGCCGCCTATAAGGCCATGTCCCAGGCCAACGTCAACATCATCCTCAATCCGGAAGCGCGCCTGGCTGCCCAGGATATGGAAAAGCGCCTGGGTATTCCCAGCATCGAGCTGACCCGTCTCTACCAGGTCGCCCAGATCCACAAACAGTATCAGGCCCTGGCTCAGGTACTGGGGACGACCATCGATGACAGTGCCTGGCATGAACGGGCCCAGGCCGTCGTTCGGGCTGTGCGGGAAAAATGCAGCGGCACGACCGTGGCCATCGGCGAGATGCAGAACGGCAACGCCTTTGAAATGGCCCTGGCCCTGACCCGCTACGGTTTCGTCATCCGCGAAATCTACGCCAACCTGGGGCCGGACGATTTCGTCTACCTGCGCCACCTGGCCCAGCTGAGCCCGGATACGCAGGTATACTCCAATTTGTCGCCGTCCATGCTCTATTACCGGGGACAGGACCATCCTGTCGACGTCACCATCGGCAAAGATGCCGCATATTATCATGAACAGGCCGCCCATCTCTCGTGGGATGAAGATATCCAGCCCTTCGGTTATGCCGGAGTCATTTCACTGTTACAGCGGCTGGAGCAGGCCTTGTTGGAAAGGAAACATCCATGAAAGGTTTATGGAAATATATTTCACCCTTTGCACCGGACGACTCCGGCGCGGCGGTCGTCCTCTACGGACTGAACGGCATCGTCGTCATTTGCGATGCCGGCGGCTGTGCCGGCAACATCTGCGGTTTCGATGAACCGCGCTGGTTCAGTGGGAAAAAGAGTGCCGTCTTCAGTGCCGGCCTGCGCGATATGGACGCCATCCTCGGCCGCGACGACCGCCTGGTCGATAAACTCTGCCAGGCTGCCGAAACGATTGATGCCGACTTTGCCGCTATCGTCGGGACGCCGGTCCCGTCGGTCATCGGCACGGACTATAAGGCCTTGAAGCACATGGCTGAAAAGAAGCTGTCCATCCCAGTCGTCACAGTCGATACGACGGGCATGGATTACTACGACAAGGGCATCGAAAAGGCCTACGACGCCTTATTCCCGGTCCTGGCCGACCCGTCGCAGCAGGCCGAAGCCGATACAGTCGGCGTCCTCGGCGCTGTTCCCCTGGAACTGATGCACCCTGGCGATATCGAATGGATCAGCCAGTCCCTGGTCGAAGACGGCTGGCAGCAGATTCTCTTGTTCGATGAAATCGACGATTACCGCAAGGCCGGCAAGGCCTCCCTCAATCTGGTCCTCTCACCGGCCGGCCTGAAGGCCGCTCAATATCTGCAGAAGACCTTCGGGACACCTTATGAGCTCCATTACTTCGGCCTCGATGCCGTCGTCGATTTTGACGACAACCTCTTTTCTGGCAAGAACGTCCTCATCATCCATCAGGCTGTCGCTGCCTCGGCTATGGCCGCCATGGCCGAAGAAGCCGGTGCCGCTTACGTGACGACGGCTTCGTGGTTCATGGGGCTCCCTGAGCCGCAGGGGACGGACTGTGTCCGGCTCCGTGAAGAAGACGACCTGCGCCGCCTGGCCGACAACGACCAGTTCGACATCATCCTCGGCGATGCCTATTTCCGCCGGGCCCTGCCGAACTTCCACGGCCAATACGTCGATTTCCCGCATTTCGCCGTGTCCGGGAGGGGATAAGATGCATACGGAACGGATTTGTGTCTTTGGCATCGTCCAGGGCGTCGGCTTTCGGCCCTTTGTCAGCCGCATCGCAGCGGCTCATGCCATTCACGGGACGGTCTGCAATAAGGGCTCTTATGTGGAAATCCTGGCCCAAGGTTCCCCGGCGGCGCTGATGGCCTTCCACGATGATTTGGAAGGCAAGGCGCCTGAACGGTCGGCTATCCTGAAAGTCGTCACGACGACGGAAGACCGGCCGCCGTACGAGGATTTTTCCATCGTCGAGAGCGCCAGGGAAAAAGGCGATATCTTCGTGTCGCCGGACATTGCCATCTGCGATGCCTGCAAAGCGGAGCTCTTCGATAAGACCAACCGCCGCTATCTCCACCCCTTCATCAACTGCACGGCCTGTGGCCCGCGGCTGACCATCCTCGATGCCATGCCTTACGACCGCGAACGGACGAGTATGGGCGAGTTCCCCATGTGTCCCCAGTGTGAGTATGAATATACCCACGCCGAAACGCGGCGTTACGATGCCCAGCCGGTCTGCTGCAACGACTGCGGTCCGGAAGTCTATCTCCTGGACCGGCCCGAACGGCGCCGTCAGGCCATCATTGCGGCCAGACAGGCGATTATTGATGGAAAAATCATCGCCGTCAAGGGCATCGGCGGCTTCCACCTCTGCTGTGATGCCCGCAATGAACAGGCTGTCCAGACCCTGCGTCAGCGCAAGCGGCGGCCTGTAAAGCCTTTTGCCGTCATGATGAAGGACCTCGACGCCGTGCGCCGGCAGTGCATCATTCCCGATGGGGCGGAAAACGTCCTCGACGGCCATCAGAAGCCGATTATCTTACTGCCCAAGAAAGGCAGTCAGACCCTGGCGCCGTCCATTGCACCGGGCAATCCGTCTGTCGGCGTCATGCTGCCCTATACGCCGCTCCATCTGCTGCTCTTTACTTATGACGACGGCCTCGCCGTACCGGATGCACTGGTCATGACCAGCGCCAATGAGTCCGGCGCGCCTATCTGTCACGATGACGACGAAGCGCGGCAGGAACTGTCCGGCCTCTGCGACCTCATCCTGAGCCACAACCGCCGCATCCGCCTGCGGGCCGATGATTCGGTCATGGACTGGTATGACGGCAAGCCCTATATGATACGCCGCTCCCGGGGCTATGCGCCGCTGCCTTTCTTCTATGGAAAGGGAAGCGGCAAGGATGTCCTGGCTATGGGTGGAGAATTGAAGAACTGTTTCTGCATCGGCCGCAATCACCTGTTCTATCCTTCGCCGTACATCGGCGACATGGCCGATATACGGACTGTCGAAGCCCTGCGCCAGTCCATCCGGCGCATGACGACGCTCCTCGAAGCCAAGCCGTCTGTCGTCGCCTGCGACCTGCACCCGCGCTATAACACGACGGCCGTAGCCCATGAACTGGGCCTGCCCGTCGTCGCCGTCCAGCATCACTATGCCCATATCCTGTCCTGCATGGCTGAAAACGACTGGGAAGAACCGGTCATCGGCATCGCCTTTGACGGTACCGGCTACGGGACAGACGGGACGATTTGGGGCGGCGAAGTCCTGGTCAGTGACGTCCATGGCTTTCAGCGGTCTGCGTCAATCCAGCCTTTCTGGCAGCGCGGCGGCGACGCATCGGCCCGCGAGGGCTGGCGCATTGCCGTCAGCCTCATCGACAGCTTGCAGAAGGACCGGAGCCAGGCGGCGTCCATGATCGAAGCCCTGCACCTTTGCAGTGAAGCCGAACGGCAGGCCCAGTTCTTCCTGGCTGACCAGCAGATCAACAGCGTCTTGTCGACCAGTGCCGGCCGCCTCTTCGACGGCATCAGCGCTATCTTGGGGATTTGCCGGGCTTCGACCTTTGAAGGCCAGGCGTCGATGGCCCTCCAGTTTGCCGCTGAGGCCTGGGAAAAAGACCGTCCCGCACCGGATGTGACGCCCATGGCGCCCATCCATGGCCAAGAGCGGCTGCTCCTGCCGACGGGTGTCCTGGTCCGGCAGATACTGGAAGGCCGCCTGGCCGGAGAAGCGGCCGGCTGCCTGGCCTATGCATTTCATCGGGGCCTGGCCGCCATGATTGCCGGGGCCTGCCTGGCCGTGCAGGAAGAAACGGGACTGCACGCCGTGGCCCTGAGCGGCGGCGTCTTCCAGAACCGCCTGCTCCTGCGCCTTTGCGACCAGACCCTGCAGCACCTGGGCTTCACCGTCCTCAAGCACAGCACGGTCCCGCCCAACGACGGCGGCATCGCCTTAGGACAGGCCGTTTACGCCGCGTATGCGTAGGGGCCGCCTGGAAGGCGGCCCGCAGGCCGCAGGTCGCAGGTCGCAGGTCGCAAGGCTCCCCTGATAGGGGAGCTGGCCGCCGTAGGCGGTCTGAGAGGTTGCCCGTCCGGACTGATGGTGTACACGTCGTGCATGTATTCGTAGGCCCGCAAGGCTCCCCTGATAGGGGAGCTGGCCGCCGCAGGCGGTCTGAGAGGTTGCCCGTTGTTCGATGAACGAAATTAATTGATTATACATAAAGGAGGAATTATCATGTGTGTAGGGTTACCGGCACGTGTTATGAAAATACAGAATGGAATGGCTCTCGTCGATGCTTCCGGTGCTAAACGGGAAGTATCGGCAGCTCTTATCGACGAACTCGATCCTGGCGATTACGTCATGGTCCACGCCGGCATGGCTATCGCCAAGATTACCGATAATGATGCCGACGAAACAGACGATATCCTGGAGGACCTGAACTGATGGCAGAAGCAAAGAAGCGGACGGCCCTGGATATTATCCGCAGTTATGACGGGCCGAAAATCCGCATTATGGAAGTATGCGGGACCCATACGCATGAAATCTTCCGCCAGGGCATCCGCCAGATCCTGCCGCCCCAGGTCGACGTCATCTCCGGGCCGGGCTGCCCGGTCTGCGTCACGCCTGTCGGTTATATCGACCAGGCCATCTGGCTGGCCCTGGAAAAAGGCGTTACGATCTGCACCTTTGGCGACCTCGTGCGCGTACCGGGCAGTACGATGAGCCTGGCCGATGCCCGCAGTCAGGGAGGTCATGTGGAAATCGTCTATTCGCCCCTCGACGCCTATGATTATGCCAAGGCGCATCCGGACGAAGACGTCGTCTTCCTGTCTGTCGGCTTTGAAACGACGACACCGCCGTCGTGCCTGGCTGTCAAGCAGGCCGTCGCCGACGGGATGACGAATTTTTCCCTGCTCACGGCTAACAAGACCATGCCTATGGCCTATGAAGCCATGAAGGACAGCGCCGACGCTTTCCTCTATCCCGGCCACGTCGACGCCGTCATGGGGACCCGCTCTGGCGAAGCCATGCTGAAAGAAGGCGTATCCGGCGTCGTCGCCGGCTTTACGGCCAAAGAACTGCTCACGGCCTTTGCCGTCATCCTGGTCAAATTCCCTCAGGGGAAGCCCTTCTTCAAGAACTGCTATCCCCGTGTCGTCAAGGCTGAAGGCAGCCCGGCCGCTCAGGCCCTGATAAAAGAAGTCATGGAACCGTGCGATTCGGAATGGCGCGGCTTAGGCGTCATCCCCCAGTCGGGCCTGCAGCTGCGGCCTGCCTTTGCAGTCTGTGACGCCCGCAAGAAATACGGCGTGCCGGCTATGGAAGGGCGCGCCAATCCGGCCTGCCGTTGCGGCGATATCCTGCAGGGGAAATGCACGCCGCCCCAGTGCCCGCTCTTTGGCAAGGTCTGCACGCCGGAACATCCCGTAGGGGCCTGCATGGTTTCCCACGAAGGGGCCTGCTCGGCTTATTATTTATATGGAGGCAATTTACATGAGTGATGTCATTACCTTAGCCCACGGCGCCGGCGGCAAACAGACTGCCGAACTCATCGACCGTGTCTTTAAAGCTCATTTTTCCAATCCCCAGTTCACCGGGGACGACGCCGCTGTCCTGCCCATCGGCGGGACTAACCTGGCTTTTACGACAGACGGCTTCATCGTCTCGCCGCCGGAATTTCCTGGCGGCAATATCGGCAAACTGAGCATCTGCGGGACCGTCAACGACCTGTCCTGCATGGGTGCCAAGCCCTTATATCTGTCGTGTGCCTTCGTCATCGAAGAAGGCTTCCCCCTGGCTAAAGTCGAAGAATATGCGGCGGCTATGGCCAAGACGGCGGCTGAAGCCGGTGTGCGCATCGTCGCCGGCGATACGAAAGTAGCCGGGAAAGGCCAGGTCGACCACCTGTTCATTACGACGACGGGTATCGGCCAGATCGTAGACGGCGTCCATACGTCGGGGACCCTGGCCCGTCCCGGCGATGCTGTCATCGTCAGCGGCGACGTCGGCCGCCATGGCTGCACGATCCTCCTGGCCCGCAACCAGTTCGGCATCGATGCCGATGTGACCAGCGACTGCGCGCCTTTATGGGGGACTGTCGAAGCCATGCTGGATACGACCAAGGACATCCACGTCATCCGTGATGCGACCCGCGGCGGTGTCGGTACGGTCCTCTATGAAATCGCCGGCCAGAGCCACGTCGGCATCCACTTGGACAGCCAGGCCATCCCGGTCGACCCGGCCGTCCGCGGCGTCTGCGGCATGCTCGGCCTGGAACCGCTTTACCTGGCCTGCGAAGGCCGGCTGGTCATCTTTGCGCCCAAAGCCGTAGCCGGCGATATTGTCGCCACCCTGCGCCAGGGCAAATATTCGAAAGATGCGGCCATCATCGGCGAAGTTACAGCCGACCAGCCCGGCCGGGTCATCATGCGTACGGAAATCGGCGCGGAAACGCTGCTGCCGCCGCCAGGCGGTGAACTGCTGCCGCGCATCTGCTAAGGAGGAGGGAGAGCATGATTTACGAAAATGAAATTCATCCACCCCAGGTGCCGCGGTATCACGTCACACCAGACGGCGCCGAAGTCGCCATCAGCCAGGCGTCGTTTCCCAAGCCCTTCCACATCGGCCTGAAATATGCTTCGCCAGCCCGGGGCCATTGGACCATTGCCCATTCGCCCATGCTCATCCCTGGCTGCCACGAAGTCTACGTTTGCTGCGCCTGCTGCCTTCACGGCGTCGTCTTGTCGGCTGATGAAGTCCCGGACGGGGCCGGCCGCTTCTCTACCGTCACCTTGACGAACGAGAACCTGATAAAGGGCAACCTGGAAGAAATGATGATCGACGGCATTTCCCATATCATCGACGATATGCCCGAGCGGCCGAAGTGCATCGAAGGCTTTACCAGCTGTATGCAGCACTTCCTCAATATCGACCTGCGCGTCGTCTACGGGACGCTGCGCCAGAAATATCCCGACATCGATTTCATCGACGGCTATATGATTCCGACCCTGCAGCGGCGCTATACGCCGGACATCCTCGGCCGGCGCCAGCTCGTGCGGGCTGTCCAGCCCCTGCCGAAACAGAAGGCCGTCAATTATGTCGTCAATTACTATCCCGTCGACGAAGACAATGAATTGACGGCTATGCTCCGCCAGGGAGGCTATGCTATCCACGATTTCGCTGCCTGCCAGACTTATGAAGAATATAAGGCCATGGGTGAATCGGTGGCCAACATTTACTTCCTGGAAAATGCCGGTCCGGCAGCTCAGGATATGGGCAAGCGCCTGGACCAGCAGGCCCTGTACCTGCCCTATGCCTATGAGTACGGCCGGATGCGCCGCAACCTGCAAAAGGCGGCGGATGCCCTGGGCCTGACCATGCCCGATTGCGACGCCTATGAACAGGCTATCGAAGAAAAAGTCCAAACCCTGCGGGAACAAGTCGGTGATACGCACATCGCCATCGACTATACGGCGACGCCGCGGCCCTTGGAACTGGCTGCGTTCCTCTTGACCCACGGTTTCAACGTCTACGCCATTTATCTCGACGAAATGTCGCCTGATGAAAAGGAAACGTTCCAGTTCCTGCGGGAACAGTATCCGGACCTGTCCCTGCGTTCGACGTCGCATTTCAAGCGCCGCCTCCTGCCGCGTGACGACAGTAAGAAGTACGGGAAAGTCCTGGCCATCGGCCAGATGGCGGCCTATTTCACGGATACGAAGTATTTCGTCAATCTCGTTGAAAACGGCGGTTTCTATGGCTATACGGGCCTGTTGAAGATTTTAGATTTGATCGGCCAGGCCAATGCCGCCGAAAATCCCAAGATGCGGGATATCATTCAAATAAAAGCATGGGGGTGTCATGGTTGAAACAAGCACAACGCGTCTTATCGACGTATGCCGTCGACATGTTCGGCATTGCATCGTCGCTCTTTGAATTAGGCGGCCTCATCGTCATGCACGATGCTGACGGCTGTAATTCGACATACGATACGCACGATGAACCGCGGTGGTACGATACGCCGAGCATGGTCTACGTATCGGGCATCAATGAAATCGATACCATCCAGGGCAATGACCAGCGCCTCATCGACAATATCGCCGAAGCCGTAGAAGCGGCCCATCCCCGCTTTGTCGCCATCGGCGGCAGTCCCATGCCGAATGCCATCGGCACGGACTTCAAGGCCATCGAGCGCCTGGTAGCGGCCCGGACGGGCCTGCCGACGCTGGGCTTCCGGACCGACGGTATCCACAGTTACCTGCCCGGTGCCGGCGGCGCCTATATCTGGCTGGCCAAGACCTTTTTGAAGGCGCCTCATCGCAAGCCGCAGAAACCGGCGAAACGGGTCAATCTCCTGGGCCTGACGCCGCTGGACTTTTCCGTCGTCGGCAATGCGACGACGCTCAAGCAAATCGTCACCGATGCCGGCTTTACCCTGCAGAGTTCGTGGTCCATGGGCGATACCCTGGACACGTTGGCCGAAGCGGCCAATGCCGACGTCAACGCTGTCCTGTCGTCGACGGCCTTCTACCTGGCCCAGTACATGCGCGATACCTACGGCATCCCTTATGTCGTCGGCATCCCCATGGGTGAAAAGGGGACGGCTGACTGGCTGGAAGCCTTGCGGAACTGCGATTCGTCGTATCTCACAGGCTTTACGGGACAGGAAAAGTACATCAAAGCCCAGTATGCCCTGGCCGACCTCAACGCCTGGAAGACGGAGCCGGTCTACGCCGATACGCCCTGTGACGTCCTGGTCATCGGCGAACCGGTCTACCTCTTGTCGATGAAGGCTATGCTCCAGCAGGAAATGGGCATTTCCGACGTCCGCATGCTCTGCCCCCTTGCCGATGCGCCGCGGTGGCTCCTGGAACAGGTCGAAGTGGCCAGCGTCGAAGATGTCATCCGTCAGGAATGCCGCAAAGCCCGCCGGGTCATTGCCGACCCGATTTACGCCCGGCTGCTGCCGGATGAAAAAGAAAAATTCATTTCCATGCCCCATGAAGCCTATTCGGGACGGCATTATCACGCCGATATGCCCATCTTCGTCGGGCCGTCCTTTTCGGCATGGCTGAAAAATAAATTGACGTGAGGAGGAAGTCTTATGAGAAAATTTGCAATTTATGGGAAAGGCGGCATCGGCAAGTCGACGACGGCAGCCAACGTGTCGGCCGCCCTGGCCATGATGGGGAAAAAAGTCGTCCAAGTCGGCTGTGACCCTAAGGCCGATTCGACGCTGAACCTCCTGCACGGCCATCCCGTCACGCCGGTCATGGACTACTATCGAGAACATACAGAAGGACCGGATTTCGACCATATCGGCCGGGAAGGCTTCGGCGGCGTCTTCTGCATCGAAACGGGCGGCCCTACGCCGGGCCTGGGCTGTGCCGGCCGGGGCATCATCGCCACTTTCGACCTCATGGACGAACAGGAAGTCTTCCAGAAGCTCCAGCCTGACGTCGTCTTATATGACGTCTTGGGCGACGTCGTCTGCGGCGGCTTCTCTGCGCCCATCCGCGATGGCTATGCCGATGAAATCTTCATCGTCACGTCCGGCGAAAAGATGGCCCTCTACGCAGCGGCTAATATCATCAAGGCCGTCGAAAACTTCAAGAGCCGCGGCTATGCCCAGGTCAAGGGCATCATCCTCAACCGGCGCAATGTCGATGATGAATACGAACTGGTCAAGGCCTTTGCCGATGAACACGGCCTGCCCATCGTAGCCGATATTCCCAGAAGCAAGGAAATCCAGTATTATGAAAATAAAGGCATGACCGTCGTCGAAGGCGACCCGGACCTGCCGGTCAGCCAGATTTATCGGGAGTTAGCTCAAAAGCTGCTCCAGGTTTAGGAAAGGAGCGATATCTATGGGGATGAATGATACGCCGTCAGGCGAACGGGTCCATATCGGCTTCTTTGGCCGCCGCAATGCCGGCAAATCGAGCGTCGTCAACGCCGTGACCGGCCAGGACCTGTCCATCGTGTCGGCGACGAAAGGGACGACGACGGACCCGGTCTATAAAGCCATGGAACTCCTGCCCTTAGGGCCAGTCGTCATCATCGATACGCCGGGTTTCGACGACGTCGGCGCCCTGGGTGAAGAACGGGTGCGGCGGACAAAACAGGTCCTCAACAAGACGGATATAGCCGTCGTCATCATCGACGCTGCCGAAGGGCGGACGCCGGCCGATGACGAAGTCCTGAATCTCATCCGGGAAAAGAACCTGCCTTATCTCGTCGTCTATAATAA
Organism: Megasphaera intestinihominis; assembly: GCF_040096415.1. Taxonomy (NCBI): domain Bacteria; kingdom Bacillati; phylum Bacillota; class Negativicutes; order Veillonellales; family Veillonellaceae; genus Megasphaera; species Megasphaera intestinihominis. Next base: position 33,716 of record NZ_JBBMEU010000009.1, on the reverse strand, counting down.
AGCCGATCTGCTGGAGCAGCCCGGACAGGCGCAGGACCATGAAATCTACGTCAGTGCCCTGAAAGGGGAGGGCATCCATGAACTGAAAGAACGCCTGGCCCGCCTGAAGCCCGTTGAGACAGCCGCGCCCATCGTCAGCGACCTCATCCAGGGCGGCGACTTCGTCGTCCTCGTCGTTCCCATCGACACGGCCGCGCCGAAAGGGCGCCTCATCCTGCCCCAGCAGCAGACAATCCGTGAAATCATCGACAACGACAGCGCCGCCATCGTCGTCAAAGAATATGAACTGCGCCATACCTTGGACTGCCTGGGCCAGAAACCGGCCTTGGTCATTACGGACAGCCAGGTCTTTGCCAAAGTCTCGGCCGACACGCCGCTGGATGTGCGCCTGACGTCGTTCTCCATCCTCATGGCCCGGCACAAGGGCCTGCTGGAAACGGCCGTCCGCGGCGTCACGGCCATCGAAAAACTGCACGACGGCGATACGGTCCTCATTGCTGAAGGCTGTACGCACCACCGCCAATGCGACGACATCGGCACGGTCAAGATTCCCCGCTGGCTGCGCAACTATACGCAGAAGGATATCCGCATCGAAACCGCCAGCGGCCGCGATTTCCCCGACGATTTATCGGGCTATGCCCTGGTCATCCACTGCGGCGGCTGTATGCTCAACGGGCGGGAAGTCCAGTACCGCATGAAATGCGCTGCCGACCAGCAGGTGCCGATTACCAATTACGGCATCGCCATCGCCTATATGCAGGGCATCTTGAAACGCAGCCTCAGCGTCTTCCCGTATTTGCAGTCGCTGGTGTAAAATAGTTTGTAGTTTGTAGTTTGTAGTTTGTAGTTTGTAGTTTGTAGTTTGTAGGGGCGATTACTTTGGGAGGGATTCGGATGGAACACACGCGTATCGAACGCGATGTACTAGGTGAAGTGGATTTGCCGGAAAATGCGATGTACGGTATCAACACGGCCAGGGCTTTGGAAAATTTCCCCTTAGGCCACAAGCGGACGGCTATGCCGCTCATCTATGCCATGGTGACGGTCAAGAAGGCCGCCGCCCTGACCTACGCCCGCCTGGGTGTGCGCGAAGACGGGATTTACCAGGCCATTGCCGCTGCCTGTGATGCCATCCTGGCCGGTCAGTACGACGACGCTTTTGTGACCGAGGCCCTGCAGGGCGGCGCCGGTACGTCGACGAACATGAACGTCAACGAAGTCATCGCCAACGCCGCCTTGGTCATATTGGGGAAAAAGCCGGGCCAATACGACGTCATCCATCCCCTGGATGACGTCAACCGCGGCCAGTCGACGAACGACGTCTATCCGACGGCCCTGCGCATTGCCGCCATCCGCCAGCTGCGGGAGCTGAGCAAGGCCTGTGCCGACTTGCAGGAAGCCTTCCAGCACAAAGAACAGGCCTATGAGAAGACATATAAACTGGGCCGGACAGAGCTCATGGATGCCGTCCCCATGACGGCAGGCGAAGAGTTCGGCGCCTATGCCCAGGCCCTGTCCCGTGACCGCTGGCGCCTCTATAAAATCGAGGAACGCCTGCGCATGGTCAACCTCGGCGGCACGGCTATCGGCACGGCCGATACGGCGTCGCGGCAGTACCGCTACGAAGTCATCGAACAGCTGCGCCAGCTGACGGGCATCGGCCTGGCCGCGGCAGAATATCCCGTCGACCTGACCCAGAACAACGACGTCTTCGTCGAAGTGTCGGGCCTACTCAAGGCCTTGGCCGTCAATCTCATGAAAATCGCCAACGACTTGCGCCTCATGAATTCCGGCCCTCATGGCGGCATCGGCGAAATCCGCCTGCCTGCCCGTCAGCAGGGCAGTTCCATCATGCCGGGCAAGGTCAATCCGGTCATCCCGGAAATGGTCATGCAGTGCGCCATGAAAGTCATGGCTGACGACAGCGCCATTGCCATGGCCGCCGCTCACGGCGAATTTGAACTCAATGCCTTTGAACCGCTCATCGCCGACTGCCTGCTGGAAAGCCTGCAGCTCCTCATCCGGTCAGTGCGCATCTTCCAGACGGCCTGTGTCGAAGGACTGGAAGTCCGGGAAGACTCGTGCCGGCAGCACCTCCAGGCTTCGGCTGCCTTTGGTGCAGCCTATATCGGGGCCCTGGGATATGATACGGTGAGCCGCATCATCAAAGACCACGAACCGGACGAAGCCCATCGTATCTTAGAGGCTATGGTGAAAAAATAATTCTTTACGTGAAAGAGGCGTGTCATGTCGAACTTATCGTTGAAACTCGAACAGAAAGCGAAAATATTGCAGGTCCAGCGCCTGACCATCCATATGCTGGCCCTCCACGCCCAGAATCTGGCCGATTTTTTGCAGGAACAGGTGACGGACAATCCCTTGCTGGATATCCGCTATCACGATGTCCGGCCGGCCGGCGATAAGGGCGATAAGGCCATCGACAATCTCCGCAGCCGCAGTGATTCCCTGGAAGCCCGGCTCATGGCCCAGCTCCGCGTCCAGTCCCTGCCCAGGCCGCAGCTGATGGCGGCAGGCCTGGTCATCGGCTCCCTCGACGATAAGGGCTTTTTCCAGGGCGACCTGGCTTCCCTGGGCACGGCTTATCATCTCACTCCGGAAGACATGAAAAAAGGGCTGGAACTCGTCCAGTCCTTTGACCCGCCGGGCATTGCCGCCAGGGATCTGCGCGAAGCCCTGCTCATCCAGACCCGGCGCAGCCGCAAGGCCCCTGCCAAGACGGAAGCCCTGCTGGCGCAGCATTATGAAGACTTCCTCCAGGGGAAATGGCAGAAAATCCAGGCTTCCCTGGCCCTGTCTGAAGCGGGCCTGCAGGCTATCCGCGATTTCCTCAAGACCCTGTCCCTCCAGCCGGCCGGCCAGATTACCCAGGAAGAAGTCTATATCCGGCCGGACGTGGAGATTTATTGCGACGAGAAAGGCCAGCTGGCCCTGCGCTCGTTGGAAGAGATACCGGATGTCTATTTTCGCGATGACTTGTATGACCAGTACGCCGCCCAGGGCGACAAGGAGACCCTGGTCTATATCCGCAAAGCCCGCCGTGATTTCAATGACCTGGCCTCGGCCCTGGCCTATCGCCATCATTCCATCGAACAAGTCGTGACCTGCCTGATGAGCCACCAGAAAGACTATTTCTTGTACCATAAGCCCTTGCAGCCCTTGCGGCAGAAAGACATCGCCGAGGAGACGAAACTCAGCACGGCTACGGTCAGCCGCGTCTGCCGCCACCGCTACGTCCTCTTTGAAGGCCAGGTATATCCACTGCAGTCCTTTTTGGCTACGGCCTATGCCGTCGATAAAGAAGATGGGGCCAGCGTATCCGATAAAGCTATCATGCGGAAAATCGCGGATCTCGTCGAAAGCGAAGATAAGGACCACCCCTATTCGGACCAGGACCTGGCCGAATATTTTGCCTCCGCCCAGATTTCCGTAGCCCGACGGACGGTGACCAAGTTCCGGCAAAAATTGAACATCCCCAACAGCCGCATCCGGCGCCGCTGGAGGCCGTAAAGGCTAAGGCCTCATCTTATTGAAAATCGTCTGCCGCGATACGTTGAGCAATTTGGCTATATCCTTCTGGCTATAGCCTTTTTCTTGCAGTTCTTCAATGAGAATCTGCTGGATCGTCTTTTCCAGGCTCTTCATGTTCAGCTGGAGGGACGCCGTATCCAGCAGGGCGTTCTTTTGGGCCTCGTCCGGGATATCGAATAAGGTATCGTAGTCATCGTCCAGAGTATCGCCAAAAATATAATAGCGCAAGGCGACGCTGTGCAGCTCGCGGATATTGCCCCACCAGTCATGCTGGATGAGGGCTTTTTTTAATGACGCCTTGAGGGGCTGCCGGCGATGGGTGAAATTTTCCAGGAAGTAAGCGAAGAGGTAGAGGATGTCGTCAGGCCGTTCGTTCAGCGGCGGCAGGCTCAGGCGCAGGGGGTTGATGCGGAAGAACAGGTCGCGCCGGAAGCTGCCGGCCTGGACAGCGGCGATGATGTCGGCATTGCTGGCCGAGATGATGCGGATATCCAGGGGGATGACGTAGTCCGAACCGAGGCGCATGACCTGCTTCGTTTCCAGGACGCGCAGGAGCTTCGACTGGATGCTCGGCGCCATGCTGTTGATTTCATCGAGGAATATCGTCCCGTTGTGGGCCATTTCAAAGAGGCCGGCCTTGCCTTCTTTGCGGGCGCCCGTAAAGGACCCGCCGACATAGCCGAAGAGCTCGCTTTCCAGGAGGTCTGTCGGCAGGGCGGCGCAGTTGATGGCCACGAAAGGACCGTGACGGCGGTCGCTGGCATTGTGGATGCTCTGGGCAAAGAGTTCCTTCCCCGTGCCGCTCTCGCCCTGGATGAGGATGGGCGCGTTGTACCGGGCCATGACTTCGGCCTGGCGGATGACGTGCTTCATGCCTTCGTCGACGGTCTTGATGTCCTCGAAATGGTGCGTCGCCGTCAGTCCCGTCTTGGAGAGTTTGTAGCGGATATTCTTTTCCAGGCGCTGCAGTTCCGTCACGTCGCGGATAGTCAGGATGTATTGGGACCTACTGTCCATGAGGAAAAAGTCAGAATTGGCGATGAGCGTATACGGCGGCCGCTGGAGAATCGTCTCGTGGAAAGATGGGCTCGACCCTTCGGTCCAGTCGGGAAAGATGTCGCGCATGTTCTTCGTCGTCACCGGAATCCCCAGGAAGGACGCAGCCCGTTCATTGATGTGGGAAATGGCGCCGCCCTTGGCATAGAGGATGATGCCGTCTGTGACGTGGGATAAGATGGACGACATCATGGACAGCTGCTTATTGTCCTTCCTTTGAAAGACCAGGAGCTCCTGGGCGTAGAGCAGGACGGAGAGCATCGTCGATTCGCTGGGCCTGATGGAATAAATCGGCATGGGACTGGGATAGGCAATCTGGGGCAGCAGGGGACAGCCGACGATGGCCGTATCCGGCGTGACCGGAAGCTGACGGACCCGCGCTAACAGCTCTAAGTGCGTCTTATCCAGGCTGTAGCGGGGATAGAAGACGATTTTTTTGCGAAGCTCTTCCGGACAGGCATCTTTGTTGAACATGAAGTTCTCATTGAGCAGCAAGTGGATCTGCTTGTATTTCGGAGCAATAGAGCGCAGTGTATATAAGGCGTCGTTGGTCGAACTGAAAAGGCAGAGAATCGGCACGTTGTCGATGGCCTTGGTCAGTATCTGGTGGGAACCGCTGTTGGTGATGATGACTTTGGCGCCCTGGCGTATCAGGCCGCGGGCCTGGTCGATGAGATGGGGGAAGTCGATGATCGTGACTGTCGTCGTGATGTCATGGGCTTCCAGTTTATCTTTATAAATGTGCAGTATCGTATAGACAGACTGCTGCATCAACTCGTCAGCAATCAAAAAAGCGATGGTATCCATTTTCTTTCCTCCTCCGTTTCTCTTTCCATCATAAAGAAATACGAAATAAATGTAAAGAAGGTAAAAAGTATTTTACCTAATGAGCCTATCGTCGAAGGCCCTCTTCGGGAAAATGGCTTATATACCTCATGGAATGAATTGGCATGGATATTACATATAGATTAGTGAATAGATAATGAACCGATCGAACGATGGAGGAGGTATGGAGTATGAAAAAGTTATTGACCGGTGATGAAGCCATCGCCAGAGGCTTGTATGAAGCCGGCGTGTCCTTTGCTTCGGCTTATCCGGGAACACCGAGTACGGAAATTTTGGAAAATGTCGCGAAATATGATGATATGTATGCCGAATGGGCACCAAATGAAAAAGTGGCCATGGAAGCGGCCATCGGCGCCTCTATGTCCGGCGTCCGCTCTTTTGCAGCCATGAAGATGGTCGGCGTCAACGTCGCAGCCGACCCGCTGTTCACCTTTGCTTATTTAGGCATCAACGGCGGCTTTGCCTTCGTTTCAGCTGACGACCCGGGGATGCATTCATCCCAGAATGAACAGGATAACCGCAATTATGCCAAGTTTGCCAAAATCGCCATGTTCGAGCCGTCGGATTCGCAGGAATGTATCGACATGACCAAAGAAGCCTATAAAGTCAGCGAAACCTATGGCGTCCCGGTCATGATACGCATGACGACCCGCGTCTGCCATTCCAAGAGTCTCGTCGAAGAACAGGACCGCCAGGAAGTGCCGCCTGTCCTCTATCAGAAACAGCGGGAAAAAATGGATGCCGTACCGGCCATTTCCAAGAAACGCCGCTATGTCGTCGAAGAACGGGAAGAAAAATTGAAGGGTTATTCCGAAATCTGTCCCTTCAATGAAGTAGAGATGCATGATACGAAAATCGGCATCGTCGCCGCTGGGGCAGCCTATATGTATGCCAAAGAAGTCTTGGGCGACCAGACTTCATATCTGAAGCTGGGCTTTACCTATCCCCTGCCGATGCAGAAAATCAAAGCTTTTGCCGATAAGGTCGACGAACTCTACGTCATCGAAGAACTGGATCCCTTCATGGAAGAACAGATACGCCAGGCCGGGATTCCCTGCCACGGCAAGGATGTCATCCCAAAAATCGATGAGCTGAACCCCAATATCGTATCGGCCGGTGTCCTCAAGAAACAGCAGCACGGTGTGGACGTCCCCGATTCCTGTTTCGTTCCCAGACCGCCTGCCCTCTGTGCCGGCTGTCCGCACCGCGGTTTCTTCTATGAACTGGGCAAGCGGAAAGATACGGTCATGATCGGCGACATCGGCTGCTATGCCTTAGGCGGGTCGGCGCCGCTCAACGCCAAGGACCTGGCCGTCTGTATGGGCAGTGCTTTCTCCGTTGCTCACGGCTTCAGCCATGGCCTCCAGCTCAGTGATCAGAAGAAGCGGGTTGTCGCCTGCATGGGCGATTCGACGTTCTTCCATACGGGCATCAACTCCCTGACCGAAGTGGCCTACAACGGTTCCAATGCCATCTGCGTCATCCTGGACAACCGCATTACCGGCATGACCGGCCATCAGGACAACCCCGGGACGGGTTACAATATCAAAGGCGAACCGGCGACACTCATCGACGTCGAAGCCGTCGTCAAAGCTTTGGGCATCAAGCACGTCCGCACCGTCAATCCCCTGGACCTGAAGGCCATGAAAGAGACGCTGGACTGGGCCTTTGCCATCGAAGAGGAACCGTCGGTCATCATCACCAAATGGCCCTGCGTCCTCAAGAAGTTCTCGAAAGAAGATAAAGCCCAGTTCAACCTCGACAAGACGCCGTGCGTCGTCGATAGGGATACATGCATTGGCTGTAAGAAATGCCTTTCTACTGGCTGCCCGGCCCTGCGCTATGACAGTGAAAACAAGAAATCCAGTATTGCCCAGTCTGACTGCGTCGGCTGTACGGTCTGTATGCAGGTCTGCCCGGTTCAGGCCATTTCCAGAAAGGGGGATAAATAATATGTCAGATGTCAAGAGTGTACTCTTCGTCGGTGTCGGCGGCCAGGGTACGATATTAGCCAGTAAGATCCTCACCATCGGCCTCATCGAACACGGGTACGATGTCAAGATGTCCGAAGTCCACGGCATGAGCCAGCGCGGCGGCAGCGTCAGCACGCAGGTCCGTTTCGGCAAAAAAGTTTATTCGCCCATCATCGGCGAAGGCTCAGCAGATATCCTCGTCTCCTTTGAAGAAATGGAAGCGGCCCGCTATGCTCGCTTCCTCAAGAAAGACGGCAAGATGGTCGTCAATACGACACAGATCCCGTCCCTGCCCGTCCTTTCCGGCGCCTGCCAGTATCCCCAGGGCATCCTTGAAGAACTGAAGAAACACGTCCCCGTCCGGGACCTCGATGCGACGAAGATCGCCACCGACCTGGGCAATCCCAAGAGTGCCAACGTCGTCCTCCTGGGCGCCCTCATCGAAGCCCTGGGCCTCCATGATATCGACTGGAAAGGAATCATTGCCAAAACGGTGAAACCAGCCTTTGTCGACATCAACTTAAAAGCCTTTGATGCCGGTATGGCTGCGGCCAGACAGTGAGGTGACCGGTCATGGACGTATATCAGGAATATAAATCGAAATGCTGTACGGCCGACCAAGCCGTGCAGGTCGTCAAGGATGGCGACTGGGTCGATTACGGCATGAGCTGTGCTTATCCGACGGCCCTGGACAAGGCCCTGGCCCGGCGCCATAGTGACTTGAAGGATATTAAGGTCCGCAATGCCATTTCCTGCCATGCCGTCGCTATTTTGGAAGCCGACCCGGAAAATAGGACCTTTACGTATAATCTCTGGCATTGTTCCGGCATCGACCGGAAGTACCTCGATGCCGGCCGGGCTTATCACGAACCGATGCTGTTCCGCGACTGCGGCTCCTACTATAGGCGGGGCTTTGCGCCGGTCGACGTCGCCATGATCACCGTAGCTCCCATGGACAAGCACGGAAACTTCTCCTTTGGCCTGACCAATGGTTGTACCCAGGAAATGCTCGACGCGGCGGAAACGATCATCGTCGAAGTCAATCCCAACATGCCCGTCGTCTTTGGCATGGGCAGCGACCACATCCACGTTTCGAAAGTCCAGGCCATCGTCGAAAGCCAGGAAGCGGTCAGCCTGGCGCCGAATCGGGAACCGAGTGCCATCGACAAGCAGATCGCCGAGAATATTTTCCCCTACCTGCACGACGGCATTACCCTGCAGCTCGGTATCGGCGGCATGCCCAATGCCCTGGGTATCCTCATTGCCGAATCGGACTTGAAGGACTTAGGCATGCATACAGAGCTCATGAGCGACGGCTATCTCGATCTGTACAAGGCGGGCAAGATTACCAACGACAAAAAGCCTTTCCAGCGGGGGAAAGGCGTCTTCTCCATTTGTATGGGCTCGAAAGAACTCTATGAATTTTTGGACCACAATCAGGATGTCCTGTCGGCGCCTATGCATTACGTCAACAATCCGGAAACCATCCGCCAGCTCGACGATTTCATTTCCATCAACAGCTGTATCGCCGCCGACCTTTACGGCCAGGTCTGCTCCGAATCGGCCGGTACGCGGCACATCAGCGGGACTGGCGGCCAGTTGGACTTCGTGACCGGTGCCTATGCCGCCGACCACGGCAAAGCCTTCCTGGCCATGCCGTCGAGCCGGGTCGATAAAAAGGGAGTCCGCCATTCCAACATCCTCCCCAAGTTCACTGCCGGCGATATCATCACGACGCCGCGGACCCAGGCGCCATACATGGTCACGGAATACGGCGTAGCCAACCTGTCCGGCCTGGCCACGTGGCAGCGGGCAGAAGCCCTGATAAACATTGCCCATCCCGATATGCGTGAAGACTTGATCAAAGCCGCCGAAGCCCAGCGCATCTGGCGGCGGAGCAACAAAATTTAATGAATTTTTTTCGCTGCTGCTTATGTCAATCGACATAGGCAGCTTTTTTTTGAGAATTTAGAAGAAAAATATTATACTTCAAAATATTATATTTTGAAATATAATATTTTCAAATATAATTTAATTCTTTTGACGGAAAGAGAGATGTGGCAGGGGAATCTGTGCTAAGATGACGGCGGCGAAGACGAGGATGCAGCCGGTCAGTTCTTTGGCCGTCATGACTTCTCCCAGGATGAGCCAGCCTGCCAGGGCGGCGAAGACCGATTCCAGGCTCATGATGAGGGTCGCCGTCGTCGGTTCGGTATATTTCTGGCCGACGATCTGCAGGGTGTAGGCGACACCGCTGGACAGGCCGCCGGCGTAGAGCAGGGGCCATTTGGCGGCCCACAGGGCGGACCAGTCGGGCTGTTCGAAGAGGACTGTCAAGGTGCCGGAAAAGAGGAAGGCCGTGGCGAACTGGACCCAGGATAATTTGATGCTGTTGGCCTTTTTCAAGAGGAAATGGTCGATGACCAGGATGTGCAGGGCGAAGAAGACGGCACAGCAGAGGACCAGGAAGTCGCCGAAAGAGACCTGGAAATCGCCGTTGATGCATAAGAGATAAAATCCGGCAATAGCCAAGGCGACGCAGATTACGATGATCCGCGGGACTTTGCGGCCCATGAAATGGCCCATGAAGGGGACGAGAATGATATACAAAGCCGTGATGAAACCGGCTTTCCCAGCCGTCGTCATGGAGATGCCGACCTGCTGCAGCGTATCGGCGGCGCCCAGGACCAGGCCGCACCAGGCACCGCCGATGAGGGTGATGCGGTCCGGTTTCAGCTGTTGCAAAATCGGCGGATAGGTCCCGTCTGTCCCTTTATCGGCAAACAGCAGGATGACGGGAATCAGGACGATGATGGCGATGACATCGCGGGCGGCGCTGAAGGTAAACGGGCCGATATAGTCCATGCCAACGCTCTGGGCGACGAAGGCAGCGCCCCAGATGAGGGCCGTAATGAGCAGCAGTATCGTGCCTTTAGCTTGTGAATGATACATAGCATAATCCTTTCTCTAAACGAAAAATAACCAGAATATTTTCATTTTATACTGCCTTGAAGAAAATGTAAACAAAAATAGATTGCCCTGGGAAAGAGCCTGCGGGAATTCAAAGAAGCCGTCAACACGGCGGATGTCAAGGCCGACGAAAAGAATAACGATGAAAAAATAAATGCAGGCCGCAGGTGGCAAGTGGCCGGTCGTAAATACACGGCCTGTGGCCTTGTGCGTAAGGGCTGTCCCCCTAAAAGGCGGCCCGTTAGGGAGATTTCATCACGGACTATTCTGGTATAATAGCATATTTTGTAATATTTTTCACAAAATATGATTGCAGTCGCCGCGGGAAAGTTTTATACTATATATAAGGTTATCTCATACTACTATTGCAAAGTCATGAAGGAGGAGACTTTAGAATGTACAAACTTTCACAAATTCCTGAAGAGTATAAGAAGAAATTGATCACGGCTGAACAGGCTGCGGCTCTCGTCAAAGATGGCGACCGCGTTTCCTACGGCCTCGGCTGCGCTGCTCCGTATGATATCGACATCGAAATCGGTAAACGGGCGAAAGACCTGCATGGCGTCGAAATCGTTGCCACGACCGTCGTCAAAGATGAACCCTATGCGGCTTATCTCAACAGTGACTCGAACGAACAGATCCGCTTCGCAACGGCTCATATGAACGGGTTTGAACGCAAGATGTCCAAAGCCGGCCGCTGCTGGTTCATTCCTATTCTCTTCAACGAATTGCCGAAGTATTGGGAAAACATCGATAAACTCATCATCCAGGTTCATCCTATGGACCAGTGGGGCAACTTCAACCTCGGGCCTCAGGCATCGGACCTTCGCGGTTTGATCCGTGCTGCTAAGACGATCATCCTCGAAGTCAACCAGAACATGCCGAAAGCTCTGGGCTATGAAACGGAACTGAACCTCTGCGACGTCGACTATGTCGTCGAAGGCTCGAACCATCCCATGCCGCAGATCCCCAACCGCGCCGGTACGGAAGTCGATGACAAGATCGCCGATTACATCATCCCCCTGATCGAAGACGGCAGTACGCTCCAGCTCGGCATCGGCGGTATCCCGTCGGCTGTCGGCCGCAAACTGGCTGAATCGGATGTCAAAGATTTGAGCGGTCATACGGAAATGCTCGTCGATTCCTATGTCGACCTCTATGAAGCCGGCAAGATTACGGGCAACAAGAACCGCGATAAAGGCAAGATCATCTATGCTTTTGCCGGCGGCACACAGCGCCTCTATGATTTCATCAACGACAACCAGATCGTCTTCAACGCTCCGGTAAGCTACGTCAACAACGTCGGCGTTGTCGCCAGCATCGATAAATTCATCTCCATCAACGGCTGCATCGACCTCGACCTCTATGGCCAGGTCAACGCGGAAACGGCTGGCTATCAGCAGATCAGCGGCACCGGCGGCCAGCTCGACTTCGCCCAGGGCGCATTCGCATCCAACGGCGGCAAGAGCTTCATCTGCGTCCATTCGACGCGTAAATTCAAGGACGGCCATGTCGAATCCCTGATCAAACCGACCCTCCCGGCTGGTACGGTCATCACGACGCCGCGTTCGGCTGTCCACTACATCGTCACCGAATACGGTACAGCCTTGCTGAAAGGCAAATCGACGTGGGAACGCGCCGAAGCCCTGATCAACATCGCTCATCCGGACTTCCGTGAAGAACTCATCAAAGACGCAGAAAAGATGGGTATCTGGACTAAGACCAGCAAGATTTCCATGTAAAAAATAGTTTGTAGTCCGTAGGGGCTTGCACGTGGCAAGCCCGTCCAGGATAGTTACCGAATCCCCGGCGGGTCGCCCACGTGGCGACCCCTACAACTTAAAAAGGCTTGTCGCACGGCGACAAGCCTTTTTTCTATGTCCCAGCCAAGCTGGTGATTTTTTCCAGCATGTGTTGGTAGACCTTGATTTTTCCTTCCAGCTCCTGGCCACTGCACGGATGGCAGTAGGTGGATTTCGTCATGTTGTCGAAGAAGTCCAGGACCATGGCGTCCAGGTCCTTATCGACGATGATGTAGAACGGGTCGGTCCGGCTGTTCATGGCCAGGGTGTTCTTTTTGAAGAAGCTCATGCGGTAGTTGGAATAGAAGGACAGGTTCGCTTCTTTATAGGCCAGGAAGGCCGGCGACAAGTGCATGGTCCCCAAGGTGATGCCCTGGCTCTGGGTCAGAGTCCGGGCGATGGTCTTCAAGTGGTCTATTCGTTCGCCTGGCGTCAAGGTGTACTGGACGTCGGTCAGGTCAATGTGGCCCGTTTCCAGATAGCGCATGAAGGACGGCGTCGGTACGATGAGCGATACGCGGGCCTTGGCGATGATTTCTTCCCAGGTAATGCGCAGGCGTTCGATATTGCCGGCCCGGTCAGCCGGCGATTCGGCGATGAGCCGGTCGAAGACTTCCTGGGGCAGGAGGTATTCGATGCCGTTGGTCAGGAAAAAGCAGAACCGCGACGTTTCATAGAAGGACGTGCGGTAGCCGTAGTCGTCGTTCCAGGGACTCTGGATGTGAGTTAGGAGTTTCGGCGTATGGTGGACGCCGAAGCGCTCGTAAATGTCGTGGACGACGGCCGGGTCGTCGATGTAGGAACACATCATCATGCCCCGATGGCTCTGGAGTGAATACTGGATGACGAACTGGTCCTTGAGGATGATCAGATTGGCATCGCTCAAGGCGGAGAAGTCGTAAAAGGTGAATTCCGCATCCATGAAGCGGTTGAGGACGGCGTAGAGCCGGGCTACGTATTCCGGATGGCGGCGTATCTTCTCTTTATCCAGGCCGACGCGGATGCGCAGGCGTTTATAATGGGACGGCACGTCGAGGTAGGACCAGAAGCCGTCGTCGTAAAAATCGAAGAAATCCCCGTAGATGACGAGTTCCTCCTTGCCCGTCAGGGTCGGGAGTTTTTTTCGGAATAAGTCTTTTAAAAAGTGGGCTACCTTCTGATGGCTCGTGATGATGCGGACGGGCCAGGACTTTTTGGCCTTTTCCGTGCGCCCGCTCTGGAGCGACGTGCGGTAAGCCCGGCTCAGATAGTCGCTGATGGCAAAGACCAGGTCGGGCGTATCGGCGGGAAACGAAAAATAGCGGCAGCAGTCTTGGCGGTGATCGAGTTTTTCAATCGTTTCGGCAAAGAGTGCAGCCGCATCTTCATTGACGCGTTCAATGGCCCGTGACGATGGCAGCTTGGCCCCGTTGATCCACTTGCTGATATACGATACGTCGTAACCGATGTATTCGGCCAGGGTCACGGACTTCATTTTCGTGAATTTCATGAATTTTTTCAAAGCAATCGGGTAGGTTTCTACAATCATGCACATTCCCCCTCTATATGGCAGCCATCTTTTAATATATCCCCTCAGACGGCTATTTATCTTATTTTAACACAAAACGATGCCATAAAGAACAAATAAATTTAAGGAATAAATGATGAATTCATGAAAATTTCAAATTTTCCTGTTTTTTTCAAGATAGGCTGGGACTATACTAAGGCCATGCTTGAGGACATCAAGCGGAGCAAGAATTTAGACATCATGATTATAGGAGGTGGACGGACGTGAGACCCTTTGTTTTTCCTCTTTCACAGCATATCGGCGCTCCATCGGTCCCGGTGGTCCAGCCTGGAGACAGGGTACAGCGCGGCCAGTGCATCGCTGAGGCTGGGGAAGGATTAGGAAGCCCGGTATATACGAGTGTATCCGGGACGGTCCTGGAAGTGACGGATGATGCCGTCATCGTTCGAGCTGACGACGTCCAGCCGAAAGAGTACGTGCCTCTTACGGCACAGACTCCATTGGATTATATCCGCCAGGCCGGGATCGTCGGCTTAGGCGGCGCCGGATTCCCGACGTATCAGAAACTGGCCGTTCCCTTTTTGAACGGCGGCGTCGTCATTGCCAATGCTTCGGAATGTGAACCCGTCCTGACCCATAATATCAAGGCCATTGAGCGGGACTGCCGCCCGATGATACGGGGCCTGCAGCTGGCCATGGACCTCGTCCATGCCGATAAAGGCGTCATTGCCATCAAGGCCATCCACGGCGACGCCGTCCGAGCCTTACAGCAGGCCATCGCCGCTGACGACCGCCTGGCCCTTCATTTTCTGCCCAATGTCTATCCTGTCGGTGAAGAACGGGCTGTCGTCCGGGAAGTCCTGGGGACGCTCCTCGATGCGGGCAGTCTGCCGTCGAAAGCCGGCGCCGTCATCATCAACGTGGAAACGCTCCAGCGCGTGGCCGAAGCCGTCGATGACAAGAAACCGCTCATCGATAAAGACGTGACCGTAGCTGGCAAGCTGAACGGTCCGGAAGTCCAGGTCTTCCACGACCTGCCCTTGGGCATGGCCGTCAGCGATGTCCTGGAAAAGGCCGGCGGCCTGGGCAAAGAATATGGCGAGCTCATCATGGGCGGGCCTTTCATGGGCAGGCGGACGAGCCTGGACGCACCCATCGTCAAGACGACAGGCGGCATCATCGCGGCAGAAACGTTCCTGCCAGGGCCTGAAAAAATCGGCCTTCTCGTTTGTGCCTGCGGCGCCGATGAAAAGCGCCTCCGGGAAATAGCGGCTTCCATGGGGTCGGCCGTAGCCGGCGTAGCCTTTTGCAAGCAGGCCCATGAAGTCAAACCGGGCGTCCGCAAATGCGACAATCCCGGCCACTGTCCGGGACAGGTCCAGCGGGTCATGACGCTGAAGAAAGAAGGGGCCCAGGCCCTACTCATCAGTAACTGCACAGACTGCACCAACACGGTCATGGCCTGTGCGCCGCAGCTTCATCTGCCGGTCTACCATTGTACCGATGGCGCCCTGCGGGCAGTCCATCATAAATTAATCCGCCGCATCAAGGCGTAACTCATACTACACAGGGGGAGTGATTGTATGTCTATTACCAAAGATACCTTACAGAAACACCTTACAGATTCTGCCGTTTTCTGCTGCCGCCGGGCCAAGGGGACGGTCATCGGAGCCGATGACCTGGAAGACCCGACGCTGTTCGATGACATGGTCGATGCCGGCCTGCTCACGCTCAGTGACGATGGCCTGACCATCGAAGAAGTCCTGGGCAGCACGCTCTTGCAGGATGTCGAAGCCTTGACGCCGATTACTAAAGATGTCCTGGATAAAGTCAATGCCAAGTCCGTCCCGGCCGAAGCACCGGCAGAACCGGTCAAAGCCTCGCCAGCTGCACCGGCCGCCCCGACAGCCGCACCGTCGGGAACGATTCACTTGAAGATAGATAAACTGGAAGGCCTGAGCCTGGATATCCCGGCCGGTACCATCCTGGGTGCCGCTGGCCCGCTGCCGGCAGGGCCGACGGAAAAGACGGGCGAAAAGAAGGTCATCCGCAAGCTCATCAAGAAACACATCAAAATCACCGATGTCGAAATCAGCGACAAGACGGCCATTGAAGACGGGAAGATCTTCATCGACGGGTCCATCGTCGAAAAGGCCGTCAAAGAGGACCCGCTCTGCGTCAGCATGAGCCTCGACGTCATTTATCCCGATAAACGCCACGTCTACACCGATACCATCATGGACGTAGCGCCCATTGCGACGAAAGTCGAAGGCGAACTCGGTGAAGGGGTCACCAAAGTCGCCGACGGTGTCGTATTCATGCTCACCGGCGTCGACGAAGACGGCGTCCAGATCCATGAATTCGGTTCGTCTGAAGGCTTTCTCGATGAAAAGATGTATTTCGGCCATCCGGGCTGCGCCGATGAAGGCGACATCATCATCCGCTGCCATGCCGTCATCAAACGCCTCACGGGCATGACCCGTCCGGGACCTTTTGCCGCTCATAAATGTGAAGACTACATCATCCAGGCCGTCCGCAATGAATTGAAGAAATACGACGGCGAAGTCGTCCGCGAAGAAGTCTGCGAAGACCTGCGCCGCAAAGGCAATCCCCGCGTCGTCCTGGTCAAGGAAATCATGGGTCAGGGGGCTATGCACGACAACGTCCTCTGCCCGAACGAACCGTGCGGCGTCATGGGCGGCCAGAAGAACGTCGACCTCGGCAACGTACCGATTGTACTGACACCGAACCAGGTCCGCGACGGTTCCATCCATGCCCTGACCTGCATCGGGCCGGCTACGAAAGAAATGACCCGTCATTACATCCGTGAACCCTTGGTCGAAGGCCTGGCCAATGACGATGAACTGGACCTCATCGGCGTCGTCTTCGTCGGCTCGCCGCAGGTCAATGACGAAAAACTCTGGGTTTCCGACCGCCTAGGCTCGCTCCTGGAAAGCCTCGACATCGATGGCTGCATCATCACGACCGAAGGCTTTGGTAATAACCACATCGACTTCATCCAGCACATCGGCCAGGCTGGCAAGCGGGGCATCCCCGTCGTCGGCGTTTCCTTCTGTGCCTACCAGGGCCAGCTCGTCGTCGGCAATCCCTATGCCGATGCCATGGTCGAAGAAAATATGGACCATGGCGGCTTTGAAAACGACGTGGCCGGCTGCTCGTGCGTCACTAAAGAAGTCGCAGCCCGCGCTATCCAGATGCTCAAGAATAAGATGGCCGGCGTCCCCATTGCGGCTGCACCGAAGAAATGGGACAACGCCGTCATCAACGCCAACAATAAACTCCTCGGTCTCCCTGAAACGGTCCTCCTCGATAAAGGGACGCTCCACTGATGGCCAAACTCGATTATCAGCTCAACCCGGTACTCATGGAAGGGACGGTCACCAAGACCGCTGCGGACGACGTGGCTCTCAACCTGAGAGGGAGACTGGGCGTGATCCACGCTGTACCGTCTTTGTTCCTCCACCAGCCCCGGGAAGGCCGGAAATTCCGATTCTATTTTAGTTACATGCAGATCGTAGAGACCCCGCTCGATTACGATTATGGGCCGCTCGAAAAAGACCGGGAATTCACGCCGGTCCTGGCCGGCGGTGTCCTCAGCGAAGTCAACGATACGGCCATCAAAGCCGACTGTCTCGGCGGCCTGGCTACCATTGCCGTACCGCGGCGCTGGGTCTTTACCGATGTCGCCCTGAAAGAGGGAGAATATACTGAATTTTACATCAGCCCCATGGCGGCTGTAGATGAACTATAGGAGGGGTAGTTATGAACTTAACGACTGTAGAAGGGATGCGCTCGGAAATCTTCGTTCCCGTTACACCGAAACCGGTATTTACTGAATTAAAGAAACCACTGAGTGAATGTAAAGTCGCCTTCATCACGGCTGGCGGCATCCATAAAAAAGACCAGACGCCGTTCAATACGTCCGGGGATTTCTCGTACCGCGTCATCCCCTTCGACACGCCATCGTCGAACCTGATGGTCACCCACGGAGGCTTCGACAACTCGGATATCAACAAAGACGTCAATGCCATGTTCCCCATCGACCGCCTGCACGAACTGGTTGCAGAAGGCTTCATCGGCTCCCTGCCGGAAGAAACGTATACTTTCATGGGCGGCGGCGGCAACGTCGAAAAATTCCGCAATGAAACGGGGCCGGAAATTGCCAAGAAGCTCAAAGCCCAGGGCGTCGACATCGTTCTCTGCACGGGCGGCTGCGGGACCTGCCACCGTTCGGCGACGATCGTCACCCGCTGCTGCGAAGCCGAAGGCATGAGCTGCTGCGTCATCGCCGCCCTGCCTCCCATCGCCCGCCAGCAGGGGGCACCGCGCATCACAGCGCCGCACGTCCCTATCGGCTCCAATGCCGGCGAACCGAACAATATCCCCATGCAGACGGCTATCCTCAAGGAATCCCTGGAATGGGTCCGCGACTGCCCGAGCTATAACGGCCTGAAAGTCCTCCCCTATGAATACCGCCACAATGTGTAATAACGGCACGTAATAAAAATATAATAAGGTTAAACGTTGCATATGTGCTAAAATGATAGTATAATAAATTTGTTATTAAAGATATTAAACAAATAAGAATATAAACTTAAAATAAACGATGGCGTTTATCTCCGTGAGAGATGAACGCCATTGCTCGTTTTAAGGAATGAAAGGGGAGATTCGATGTGGCATGCTAATCAGGAGCGCCTGATGGAAAAACTGAGGGGAGAAGAACAATTCCTGGTCATCGATTCGCATACCATGGGAGAACCGACGCGTATCGTCGTCAATGGATTTCCTCACGCGCCAGGCAGGACGATGATGGAAAAGAAGCAGTACATCGCCAAGCACTACGATGCCTATCGCAAGGCCATCTTGCTGGAGCCGCGGGGCCATACGAATATGTTCGGCGCCATCCTCATGACGCCGGTCCACGAAGAAGCTGATGTCGGCGTTGTCTTCATGGACAGCGGCGGCTACCTGAATATGTGCGGCCACGGTTCCATCGGCGTGGCGACGGTGCTGGTCAATGAACAGATGATACCCGTCCATGAACCCTATACGGACATCTGCCTCGATGCGCCGTCAGGCCTCATCAAGGGCCACGTCAAAGTCGAAGCAGGCCGGGCCGTAGAAGTGACCATTACCAACGTGCCCTGCTTCTTGTACCGGACAGGGGTCACGGTCCCTGTCGACGGCTTAGGCCACGTTGCCCTGGACATCGCCTTTGGCGGCAGTTTCTTCGCCCTCGTCGACACCGATGCTTTGGGGATGCGCTTAGAGCCTGAAAATATCCGGACTATCATCGACACGGGCATGAACATCCTCCGGGCCGTCAACAATCAGGAAGTCGTAGCCCATCCGGAACTGGACATCCACAGCGTCGATTTAGTCGAATTTTATGGTCAGGCCGATCGGCCCGAAGCGACCATGAAGAACGCCGTCGTCTTCGGCAACTACCAGATCGACCGCAGCCCCTGCGGGACCGGCACGAGTGCCAAAGTGGCGTCGCTGTACTTGCGGGGGAAATTGAAGAAAAATGAACTATTCGTTTATGAAAGTATCATGGGAACCTTGTTCAAAGCCCGCATCGTAGATGATGCCGAAGTCGGCGGCATGGCCGCTGCTATCCCGCAGATTACAGGCAGTGCCTATATTACCGGCATCAACTGCCTGGTCCTCGATGAGACGGACCCGTTCCGCCACGGCTTCCAGATTCAAGCCTGAATATACAGTTCCGGTCATGAGACCTGAATGATAGATTCCAGTCATACATGTGAAGAGGGGTGCCTGATTATGATGATGAACAGTAAGGTAAAAAAAGCAATCTTAGCCGGCCTGAGTGCCGTCGTATCCATATCTGTCTTAGCTGGCTGCGGCGGAGGTAGCGGCAGCAGCGATAAGGCCAGCCTGAAAGGGAAAGAGCTGAAAGTAGCGACCGGGATCTATGCGCCCTTTGCTTTCAAAGATGAAAACAGTAAGCTCGTCGGCTTCGACCTGGACCTGCTCGATGCCATGTCCAAGAAACTGGGCTTTACCTATAAAGTCACGCCGACGGAATATGACAACATGTTCATGGCCGTCGCCAACGGTGAGTACGATATCGGCATGGGCCAGGTCTGCATTACCGAAGACCGCAAGAAGAAGATGGACTTCACCGAACCCTATGAAAACGCAGGTTTGCAGTTCGTCGTCCGCAAAGATGAAAACCTTACGTCTGTAGATCAGTTGAAAGGCAAGAAAATCGCCGTCGAAAAGGGGACAGCTGCCCACAAATACGTAACGGAACACTGTAAGGATTCGGAAATCGTCGTCTTCCCGGCTATTTCAGCAGCCTTCATGGAAGTCGAACAGGGCAAGGCCGACGCCCTCATGCAGGATAAACCGAATGCCGTCTATTATTTGAAGAAGCATCCTGAAAGCGGTCTGGCCCTCTTGGGCGATGAAACGGCCAAGATTCCCGATGGCTTCGCCCTGCCTAAGGACAGCCCGTATAAAGCTGAATTCGATAAGGCCCTGAAAGAATTGCAGGAAGACGGGACAATCAAGAAGTTAGAAGATAAATGGCTGAATGTCTAACGGCAGCAGCCAGTCAGCAGTGGCCCGGCAAGAGTCGTACTTTTGCCGGACTTCTTGCTATAAGGGGTCTTTTATTAAGGGGGGAATCTTATGTTTAACTGGGAACACTTGGACATCATCGTCGGTGTTGTTACGAAAGGCCTGTTCTGGACTGTCGTCATTTCCGTGACGAGTATCATCATCGGCTATTTCATCGGGCTGGCTACGGGGTTTTCCCGGGCCCGCAATATACGCATCCTCAAGAGCATCAGCGCTTTCTACGTCTGGATCATCCGCAGTACGCCGATCCTGGTCCAGGCCTTGTACATCTATTTCGTCATGCCAAAACTCTTTGGCATCCATTTATCTCATGAAGCGGCAGGCATCCTCTGCGTTTCCCTCAATGCCGGGGCGTATATATCGGAAATCGTCCGCGGTGCCATCCTGGAAGTGCCTAAAGGTCAGTGGGAGGCGGGCATGTCCCTGGGGATGACGAAGCTGCAGATCGTCATGAAGCTCATCCTGCCCATGGCCTTCCGGACCATGCTGCCGGCCCTGGGCAACCAGTTCATCATTACCGTAAAGGATACGTCCATTTTGACGGTCATCGGCGTCGCCGAAATGACCTATCAGGCTGGCCAGTACGCTTCGTCGAACTTTGAATTCGTCGAAAGCTATACCGTCCTGGCCGTATTCTACTTAGTCCTGATTTCGCTGCTGACCGTAGCCGTCAATATTTGTGAACAGAAGATGGGAGCTGATATAAAATGATGCGAATTGAACATTTAAAGAAACAGTATGGTGATAACCTGGTCCTGAATGACATCAGCCTGTCCCTGGACGATGAAGTCACCTGCATCCTCGGGCCGTCCGGCGCCGGCAAGAGCACCTTCCTGCGCTGCCTGAACCTGCTGGAATCGCCGACAGGCGGCGACATCAAGTACAACGGTCAGAGCATCCTCCAGCCGGGCTACGATATCCGCAAGATGCGCGAAGAAGTGACCATGGTCTTCCAGCACTTTAACTTATTTCCCCTGCGCAACGTCGTCGGCAACGTCATGCTGGCCCTGCAAAGCGTCAAGCACATGAAGAAAGCCGATGCCCACGATATTGCCATGGAAATACTAAAAAAGGTCGACATGGCCGATAAGGCCGAAAAGATGCCGGATATGCTCTCCGGCGGCCAGCAGCAGCGCGTTGCCATTGCCCGCGCCCTGGCCATGAATCCCAAGATGATCCTCTTCGACGAACCGACGTCGGCCCTGGACCCGGAACTCGTCGGCGGCGTCCTTGACGTCATGCGCGACTTGGCCCATAACGGCATGTCCATGGTCATCGTGACCCATGAAATGGCCTTTGCCCGCGACGTATCAGACCGCATCGTCTTCATGGCCGACAGCATCGTCCAGGAAGATACGACGCCGGCTGAATTCTTCAGCCACCCCAAGACGGAACGGGCCCGCAATTTCCTGAGCCGCTTCTTATCGTAAGGGAGGGAGTACGATGGAAAAATTCATCATTACCATCAACCGCCAGTTCGGCAGTATGGGCCGGCCCATTGCCAAAGAAATGGCCGAAGCCCTGAACGTCGAATTTTATGACCGCGACCTCATCGAAGCTGCAGCGAAGAAGATGAATATGTCCTTGTCTATTGCCAGCGACCTGGAGGAATCTGCCAGGCCGAACCGCTTCTGGCGCATGTGCTTCCCACTGGGGCACGACGAATCGCGGAAACAGGACGAACTCTTCCAGGTGGAAAAGAAAATCATCCTGGACCTGGCCGATGCCAAGTCGTGCATCATCGTCGGCCGCTGTTCCGATTCCATCCTGAAATGTTCCAAGCACTTGCTGCGCATCTTTATCTATGCGCCCTATAAAGAACGCCTCAAGAACTGCGTCGAACGCCTCAAGATGGACGAACGGACGGCCAAGGAAATGATACGCAACGTCGACCGGGCCCGCGATGCCTACCAGGTGCGCTACGCCGGCTATCTGCCAGGCGACTTCCACCATACGGATCTGCTCATCAACAGCAGCTTCCTCGGCGTCGAAGCGACGGCCCAGTATCTGACCGAACTGGTACTCAAAAAATACGGTTCCCATCATATCGAAGAAGTATGAAAAGGCTCCCGCCAGGGACATGCTGTCTTGTTATTGACAAATGAGATTACCTATTGCATGATAGTGATAATACTAAGAGGTATCAGACAAAGGAGATGTCTTATGGGCGGGAGCAAAATCTGTTATATCTATTTCGTGCTGAGTCAGGCCATCTGGGGCGTACTGCCGGCCTTCTGGCTGCTGTTGCGGCAGCTGCCGCCGCTGTATACGCTGGCTTCGCGGATTGTCTGGGCATCGGTCTTCTGCTTTTTACTGATATTGCAGAAAAAGCTCCTGCCCGACCTGAAAGGGGTCCGACAGGAGCGCTGGCAATGGCCTTATATTGCCGGGGCCTGCATCTTTATCACCCTGAATTGGGGGGCTTATATTTACGCCACGACACAGGGCTTCATCCTCCAGGCCAGCTTGGCCTATTTCATCAATCCCATCATCCTCGTCTTCTTTGGTGGTCTGATCTTCCATGAACGGCTGCGGCCGGTCCAGAAACTGTCCGTCGTCGTCGCCGCTACCGGCCTGGTCCTGGCCTTCTGCCTGTACGGCGTCGTCCCCTGGCTGTCGTTCTTCATCTGCCTGAGTTGGGCGATATACAGCATGTTGAAAAAGAAAGTCCGCCTGGACAGCCAGGTTTCGGTCTTCATCGAATCCTTTTCCATGGTGCCCCTGTCCCTGCTGTTCATCGCCTTCAGCGAATATCATGGCATGGGGGCTGTCGGGACTTTCCAGGGCTGGCAGTGGCTGCTCCTGCCGGCGACGGGCATCGTCACGGCCATTCCGATGATGCTCTTTTCGGCCGGCGTCAAAGGCGTCCCTATTACGACAGGCGGTATGCTCATGTACCTCTCGCCGAGCATCACTCTGGTCATCGGTCTCTTGAGCGGCGAAACCATCACGCCGCCCCTGCGCCTGACCTTCTGCTTCGCTTGGGTTGCCGTCGCCCTGTATATGTACGGCCTTTACCAGACTATCAAAGGGCTCCGGGAAAGCGGATACCATTAGGTACGATCCTTGCTCCTGAATGACGCTGTAGGGGCTCGCACGTGGCGAGCCCGCTCCAGGATATGTACGATTTCCCGGTTAGTTTGCTAAGAGAACGATTCAAATACCCGGCGGGTCGCCCACGTGGCGACCCCTACAGAAAAAAGGGTGTCGTACGAGGTTTGTGCCACCATCCTCTAACACCTAACCCCTAACAACTAACAACTAGCCACTAACAACTTGAAAGGAGCTGTCGCGATGCGACAGCTCCTTTTGTATCACTTACTTTCAAAAAATGCTTTGTATGCCAGGTAGCCGCTGTAGGCATCGGCTTTGGCGACGATTTCTAAGGGAGCGTGCATGCTGTGCATGGCTACGCCGCAGTCGACGACGTCGCAGCCCCAGTCGGCCATGATGTAGGCGATGGTACCGCCGCCGCCCTGGTCGACCTTGCCCAGTTCCCCGACCTGCCAGGGAACTTCTTTTTCGTTGAAGATGCGGCGGATCTTGGCCATGAATTCGGCGTTGGCATCGTTGCTGCCGGCCTTGCCGCGGGCACCGGTGTATTTGCACAGGCAGATACCGTAGCCGAGCTTGGCCGAATTCTGTTCTTCATAGGCGTCGGCAAAGACCGGGTCAAAGGCGGCGCAGACGTCGGCCGACAGGACTTCGCTGTTGCGCAGGGTCCGGCGCAGCCAGATTTCTTGGTCATGGCCCTGGAGGGACAGGAGTTCGGCGATAAAGTCCGGGAAGTACGACGATTGGACGCCCGTGTTGCCGACGGAACCGATTTCTTCTTTATCGGCAAAGAGGGCGACCTGTGTCTTTTCCCCCGGTGCGGCATCGAGGATGGCGGCCAGGTTGGCATAAGAGCAGACGCGGTCGTCATGGCCGTGGGACATGATCATCGACCGGTCCAGGCCGACGTCGCGGCTCTTGACGGCCGGGATGATTTCCAGTTCTGCACTGGTGAAATCTTCTTCTTCAATACCGTATTTTTCCTTTAACAAGGTCAGGATAGCCGGTTTCGTCTTTTCTCCTTCGCCGTTCGTGCCGGCCAAGGGCATGAGCATTTCGCCGCTGATGGCTTCAGAGAGCTTTTTGGCGGCCTGGTCCTTGCCCAGGTGGGGCAGAAGGTCATTGATGAACAGGACCGGATCGCCCGGGTCTTCGCCGATAGAGACGTCGACGCGGCTGCCATCGGCTTTATAGACGACGCCGACCAGGGACAGGGGCAGGCAGACCCATTGATATTTCAGCAAGCCGCCATAGTAATGGGTCTTGAAATAGACGATTTTATTCTTTTCGACGACAGGCATGGCCTTGACATCCAGGCGCGGGCAGTCGATATGGGAGCCGACGATTTTCAGCCCTTTTTCGATGGGGGCCGAGCCGATGACGGCTAAGATGACCGATTTCCCTTTCTGGTCCCAATAGACCTTGTCGCCGGCCTTCAGGCTGGTGAAGTCAGCCAGGGGATGGAACCCGGCGTTTTCAGCCTGGCGGATGATTTCTTTATTGGCCAGCCGTTCTGTCCGGGCTGTGTCCAGGAACTGACGGTAATGGACGCTGTACGCTTCCATCTGGCCGCGCTGTTCCGGTGAGAAGCGGGACCAGACGCTGTTTTCTGTATCAAATGCTTTCATGATATAAGCCTCCTCTGTAAATGATGATGTGTGACACTGCATCCTTATTATAACGCACTTATGGGAGCTGTACTAGTTCTTGAAAAAGACAGGGGAAACCGTTGTATTTCTTTATATTGTGTGGTATTATTAATCATACTTTATAAATAATAATTCATACATGGGAGGGTTTGCCATGATCGATAAAATGACTATCAAAGACTTAGTGAAGCGGACTGTGCCTGATATTTGTGCCATGCGCCGTCATATCCATGAAAATCCGGAATTATCCGGCGAAGAAGTGGAAACGGCTGCCTTTATGGCAGCCAAGCTGCGGTCTTTCGGCATCGATGTACAGGAGCACGTCGCCGGAACGACGGCGGTCCTGGGGACGCTCAAAGGCGGCAAGCCGGGGCCGGTCATCGCCTTGCGGGCCGATATGGATGCTCTGCCCATGACGGAAGAAACAGGCTTGCCCTTTGCGTCCAATTTCGTCGGCAAGATGCACGCCTGCGGTCATGACGGCCACATGAGCATCCTCCTCGGTGCCGCTGAGGTCCTGAGTCAGGTGAAAGACGATATCCCCGGCACGGTCGTCTTCATCTGCCAGCCGTCTGAAGAAAAATCGCCTGTCGGCGGAGCCAAGGGCCTGGTCGCCTCCGGCGTCCTCGACGGTGTCGATGCCGTTTACGGCCTTCACGTCTGGCCGACACTGCCCAGCGGCAAAATCGGTGTCCTGCCCGGGCCGATGATGGCCGCTTCGGACCATATCCGCATCGTCCTCAACGGCAAGGCCAGCCATGCCGCCATGCCGCATAAAGGCGTCGACACCATCGTCGCAGCCGCCCAGTTCCTGACGGCGGCCCAGACCATCATCAGCCGCCGCGTCAATCCCCTCTATCCGGCTGTCCTGACTTTTGGCAAAATCACTGGCGGCACGCGCTACAATGTCGTCGCCGATACGGTCGAAATCGAAGGGACCTGCCGGACGTACCATGCGGAGGCCCAGGATGCCGTCGAAGCCCATCTCCAGGATACGCTCAAAGGCATCGATGCCATGTACGGGACGGTCAGCCATCTCGACTATGAACGGGGCTATGCGGCTGTCCGCAATACGCCGCAGCAGGCGGCTTTCGTCGCTGGCGTAGCCAAAGACTGCTTTGGCCCGGACGTTCTGGCAGCTGTCGACGAACCGGCCATGACGGCCGAAGACTTTTCCGGTTATCTCCAGAAATTCGATGGCGGTTTCTTCTGGCTCGGTGCGACCAAGCCCGGCGACACGGTTTATCCCCTGCACAATACCCATTTTGCCGTCGATGAAGCCTGCCTGCCAGTCGGCGTCGAACTGATGGTTTCCCTGGTCCTGGCCAAAATGAAAGAAAAAGCATAATTATTTTTGAAAAAATGCAACTTAAAAAAGGAATCTGCCCCCTTCATCTCGAATATATAATATTAACTGAGATTCCATAGGAGGCGATTGTTTTATGAAAGAATACACAAGTGATAAAATTCGCAACGTTGCTGTACTTTCGCATGATGGCGCCGGCAAAACGGCTGTTGTTGAATCATTACTGCTTGCCTGCGGTGCTGTCGATGCTGTTGGCGTCGGTAAAGACAACAAGCATATTATGGACTATGAACCGGAAGAAATTAAGAGAAACGTTACGATCCAGCTCGGCATTGCGCCCTGCGAATGGGAAGGCTACAAGCTGAACTTCCTCGATACGCCGGGGTATTCCGAATTCTGCGGCGAAGTCCGCGCTGCCCTGCGTGCCAGTGACGGCATCCTGCTCGTCGTTTCGGCCGAATCGGGCGTCGAAATGGATACGGAACGGGCCTGGGACTACGGCGTCGAATTGAAATTGCCGCGCATGGTCTATGTCAACAAGATGGATGCGGAACACGCCGATTTCTTCGGCTGCCTGGAAAAATTGCGCGCCGTCTTCGGCAAATCCATCATGCCCCTCCAGATCCCTATCGGTGAAGGCAAGGATTTCCGGGGCATCATCGACGTCTGCAAGATGGTAGCCTGGGAATGGAATAACGGCGAATGCACGGAAATCAAGGTGCCGCCAGAATACATGGCCAAAGCCCGTGAAGTCCGCGAAATGTGCATGGAAGCCGCTGCCGAAGGCGACGACGAATTGCTGGAAAAATACCTCAACGGCGATGAACTGACCATCGAAGAACTGCGCAAAGGCCTGCGCCAGGGCATGCTGACGGGCCGCGTCTGCCCGCTCATGTGCGGCAGTGCCATCAACCATATCGGTACGGCAGAACTCCTGCGCCGTATCATCACCTACATGCCGGATGCTTCGCAGAAAGTCATGATGGGCACGGATAAGAAGACAGGCGAACCGGTCCTGGTCTATCCCAACAAGCCTTTCACGGCCTTCGTCTTCAAGACCCTCATCGATCCCTTTGCCGGCAAACTGAGTTATGTCCGCATTTTCTCGGGCGAACTCAAGGAAGGGGACAAGTTATACAATATGTCCCAGGATAAAGAAGAAAAGATGGGCAAAGTCCTGACCCTGGTCGGCAAGGAACAGATTCCCGTCCCGGCGGCTATTGCCGGCGACATCGTCGTCCTGCCGAAATTGCCGAATGCCCGGACTGGCGATACCTTTGCCGCTCCTGATTTCCCCGTCGTCTATGACCCCATCCGCTTCCCGAACCCGCTGCATACGGTAGCCCTGGTCCCGGAAAAGAAGGGCGAAGAAGAAAAATTGATGAACGCCCTCCTGCGGGTCAGCGAAGAAGACCCGACGTGCCAGGTCGAAAAGAGCACCGAAGGCAAGCAGCTCATCGTCCGCTGCATGGGCGATGTCCACCTCGACCACATCCTGACCAAAATCGAACGGAAATACGGTGTCAAAGCCAAACAGGAAGACGTTTACATCCCGTATCGTGAAACCATCAAGAGCAAGGCGACAGCCGAAGGCAAACACAAGAAACAGAGCGGCGGCCACGGTCAGTTCGGCCACGTCTTCCTGGACATCGAGCCGCTGACGACAGGCGAACCCTTTGAATTCGTCGATAAGATCTTTGGCGGCGCCGTACCGAAACAGTACATCCCGGCCGTTGAAAAAGGCGTCCGTGAAACCTTGGAAAAAGGCCTCATCGCCGGCTTCCCCATGATCAACGTCAAAGTTACCCTGACCGATGGTTCCTATCATCCTGTCGATTCGTCGGAAATGGCCTTCAAAGTCGCTGCCGCTCAGGCCCTCAAGAAAGCCGTACCTGAAGCCAAGCCGATCCTCCTGGAACCGATTTACAACGTCGACGTCGTCATCCCTGAAGATTACATGGGCGATGTCATGGGCGACTTCAGCAGCCGCCGCGGCCGCATCCTCGGCATGGAACACCATCGCAACCGCAAAGGCATCATCGTCGTCAAAGCCCAGGTCCCGCTGGCAGAAATGAAAGACTACGTCACCGTCCTGCGCTCCATGACCCAGGGCAAAGGCACGTTCAACATGGAATTCTTCGACTACGAAGAAGTACCGAAAAAAATCATGGACGAAATCATCGAAAAAAGACAAAGTGAATAAGACTAGTGGCTAGTCGTTCGTAGTTTTTAGTTTGTAGAAATGGGCTTTAAGTTTTTAAACATCCGCTAACCACTAACAACTTAAAAGGGCTTGTCGCATGTGCGACAAGCCCTTTTTTTTACGAACCACGAATCACGAGCGATGAACCACCAGGCGTCACGGATGTAGGGGCTTGCACGTGGCAAGCCCGTTCCAGACTATGAGTGATTTCCCAGCTCGGAGCGAATGCCACCCAAGGTCCGGCGGGTCGCCCACGTGGCATATGCCAAAACGGCATATACCTGTTTACCTAAACGCCTTGCCAGGGCGCCTTCAGCGTCGTATAATAAGAATATAAGCAAACGTAAAACGTCGTACTAAAGAAAATACATACAGATGAAAGGGTGGTTTTTATGTCCCAATGGACAGATATGTACAGACAGAAATTAATGACGCCGGAAGAAGCGGTAAAAGTGGTCCAGTCCGGAGATTGGGTCGATTACGGCATGGGCACGACCCAGCCGATCCTCCTCGACCAGGCCCTGGCAGCGCGCCGTGATGAACTGCAAGATGTCAAAGTCCGCATGTGCCTGAGCGTGGCTCCGCGGCAGATTATTGAACAGGACCCGGAGCGCAAGGCCTTTACGGCCATGAACTGGTATATGAGCGGCTATGACCGGAAGAAGTGCGCCCTTGGCCAGATGAATTTCATACCCATGTGTTACCGCAACAAGCCGTCCATGTACCGCGACCTCCTCGACGTCGACGTAGCCCTGATTACTGTCGGTCCCATGGATAAACACGGCTTCTTTAATTTCGGCCCGGCCGTTTCGGCAACGGAAGCCATTACCAAGAAAGCGAAGAAAGTCATCGTCGAAGTCAATGAAGCCATGCCCCGCGTCCTCGGCGGCCGCGGCGAATGTATCCATATCAGCGATATCGACGGCATCGTCGAATACGGCAATCATCCTTTGGC
Organism: Megasphaera intestinihominis; assembly: GCF_040096415.1. Lineage (NCBI taxonomy): Bacteria > Bacillati > Bacillota > Negativicutes > Veillonellales > Veillonellaceae > Megasphaera > Megasphaera intestinihominis. The sequence goes on along the minus strand of NZ_JBBMEU010000009.1, from coordinate 4,219 downwards.
GACCATTCCCTTTACGACAGGCGACGATATCGATGCCCAGATTGCCAAGACCATCGTCCAGCAGATTCCCGACGGAGCGACGCTGCAGCTCGGCATCGGCAGTTTGCCCAACACGATCGGCGCCTTATTGGCCGAATCGGACCTGAAAGACCTGGGCGTCCATACGGAAATGCTCGTCGACGCCTTCCGACTCATGTATGAACACGGCCAGCTCACGAACCGCCGCAAGACTTTCTGCCGCGATAAGATAAGCTGGGCCTTCGCCCTGGGGACGCAGGACCTCTATGACTGGATGGACGACAACCCCTTCCTGGCAGCTTATCCGGTAGACGTCATCAATGATCCTTTCATCATTTCTCAGATGGATAATTTCATTTCCATCAATAACTGCATCGACATCGACCTCTTCGGCCAGGTATCGTCCGAATCAGCCGGTACCCATCAGATAAGCGGCAGCGGCGGCCAGTTGGACTTCACCGACGGCGCTTACCGCTCCCGTGGCGGCAAGAGCATCATCGCTTTGCGGTCGACGTTCCACAACAAGAAGACCGGCCGCGATGAATCGCGCATCATCCCGACGCTGGCCCCGGGCACGACGGTCACGGACCCGCGGTCCCAGGTCAACTGGGTCGCCACGGAATACGGCATAGTCAACCTCATGGGCGCTTCGACATGGGAACGGGCCGAACGCCTCATCAGCATCGCCCATCCGGCTTTCCGCGAAGACCTGATCAAAGAAGCTGAAAAAATGAAGATCTGGAGATACAGCAATAAGAAATAAAGGGATACGCTATTATTCTGGTAAGTGTTCCCACGGTATGCTCTCGTTCGTCGTAGGTCGTTCATCGTAGGTCGAAAATTAAAAAGTAATTACGATGAACTGCCAGCCCCTAACCCCTAACCCCTAACCCCTAGCCACTAAAAAACTTGTTTCCCTCAGCCTAAAAAGGCAGGCGGAAACAAGTTTTTTTGCGCCTCTAGAGAAAAATGGAAATATTTGTTATAATATAATCGTATGCGCCCATTTGTTCATTTGACGGGCTGCCATATAGACGACAACGATTCGGACTGCGGGTCTTTTGCTGGCCGGCAGTTATTTTCAGTTTGTATATGAGGTGAAATTTGTGGACGAACAACAAGTAGATAAAATTGTGCCGGTTTGTCTGGAAAGCGAAATGCAGACGTCGTACATCGACTATGCCATGAGTGTCATCATCACTCGTGCCCTGCCGGATGTACGCGATGGGCTAAAGCCGGTCCATCGGCGTATTCTCTATGCCATGCATGAAGCGGGCATGACGCCGAACAAGCCCTATAAGAAATCGGCCCGTATTGTCGGCGAAGTTTTAGGTAAATATCACCCCCATGGTGACAGCTCCGTCTATGATGCGACCGTCCGCCTGGCCCAGGATTTCTCGACGCGCTATCCTTTAGTCGATGGTCACGGCAACTTCGGTTCCGTCGATGGTGACTCGGCTGCGGCTATGCGTTATACCGAAGTCCGCATGGCGAAGATTACCGGCGAAATGCTGGAAGATATCGACAAGGAAACGGTCGATTTCATGCCCAACTACGACGGCTCCCTGCAGGAACCGACGGTCTTGCCGTCGAAGATCCCGAACCTCCTGGTCAATGGCTCGGCTGGGATCGCCGTCGGCATGGCGACGAATATTCCGCCTCATAATTTAGGCGAAGTCATCGACGGCTGTGTCCTGCTCATCGATAACCCTGAAGCCAGCCTGGAAGAAATCATGACCAAAATCAAAGGCCCTGATTTCCCGACGGGTGCTAAAATCATGGGCCGCGATGGCATCATCAAAGCCTATTCGACGGGCCGGGGCAGTATCAAGATGCGGTCCTGTGCGACTATCGAACCGATGAATAAAGGGAAGCACCGCATCGTCGTGACGGAAATCCCCTATCAGGTCAATAAAGCGCGGGTCATCGAGTCCATTGCCGACTTGTCCCGCAACAAGGAAATCGACGGCATCACGGCCCTGCGCGATGAATCGGACCGCAAGGGTATGCGCATCGTCGTCGAACTGCGGGCCGATGTCAATCCCGATATCGTCCTGAATAAATTGTATAAACACACGCAGCTCCAGGAAACGTTCGGCGTCATCATGCTGGCCCTCGTCAACGGCCATCCGCGCGTCCTGACACTCAAACAGATCCTGAACTACTATCTCGACCATCAGAAAGATGTCATTACCCGCCGCAGCAAGTTTGAACTCGACAAGGCCCTGGCACGGGCTCACATCTTAGAAGGCCTGCTCATCGCCCTGGACCACATCGACGAAGTCATCAAGACGATCCGCGAATCGGCGACAGACGACATTGCCAAACAATCCTTGATGAGCAAGTTCGGCCTCAGCGAAAAACAGGCCATCGCCATCCTCGACATGCGCCTGCGCCGCCTGACGGGTCTGGAACGAGAAAAAATCGAAGAAGAATATGCTGAATTGGAAAAACGCATCGCTTACCTGCGCAGCGTCCTGGCTGACGAACATAAAGTCATGGAAATCGTAAAGACGGAACTCCTCGATGCCAAGAAGAAATTTGGCGACGAACGGCGCACACAGATCGTAGCCGACTCGTCGGATTTCTCCATCGAAGACATGATCCCCAACGAACGCATGGTCCTCACCTTGACCCGCCGAGGCTACATGAAGCGTATCAACGCCAATGTATACCATACGCAGAATAAAGGCGGCCGCGGTATCAAGGGCATGGGGACGAAGGACGAAGACGCCGTAAACCACCTGCTCTATACGTCGGCATGGAATACAGTCCTGTTCTTCACCAACTTCGGCCGCGTCTATCGCCTGAAGGCTTACGAAATCCCGGAAGCCAACAGCCGTAACTCCAAGGGCATTGCCGCCATCAATATCCTGCCCTTGTCCAATGGCGAAAAAGTCAACGCCCTCATCGACCTCGACCAGGTCGACCCGTCGATGAACCTGTTCATGGTCACCGAAAAAGGGCTGGTAAAGAAGACCCCTCTTCATGAATTCAAGAACGTCCGCCGCAACGGCCTCATCGCTATTTCCCTTATGGAAGGCGACCACCTGGCCAAAGTGCGCCTGACCAACGGCGACCAGACGATCATCTTGGCGACGAAACTGGGCATGGCCATCTGCTTCAATGAAAACGATGTCCGTCCTATGGGCCGGAATACCCGCGGTGTCCGCGGCATCACACTGTCTGAAGGCGATATGGTCATCGGGGCTGACGTCCTCGAACCGGACTGCCAGGTCCTGACTGTCAGCGAAGAAGGCTTTGGCAAGCGCAACAACATCGACGCCTACAAAGTCCAGCTCCGCGGTGGCAAAGGCATCAAGAACTTCAAGATTACGCCGAAGACCGGCGACATCGTCGGCGTCGAAGTCGTCCATGAAGGGCAGGAACTGATGCTCATCACGTCGAATGGCATCGTCATCCGCACGGATATCGAAAGCATTGGCATCAAGAAAGGCCGCAACACATCGGGCGTCAAGATCCAGAAACTGGAAGGCGACGACAAAGTAGCCGCCCTCGATACCATTGCCATCGAAGGTAACGACGAACTCGATACCATTGCCATCGAAGGTAACGACGAAGAAGAAAAAGAACAGACGAAATTGTTTAAATAAAAAAAGAGGCCTGCGGGCCTCTTTTTTTTTGCGCCGACCGCAGTTCGCAGGCCGCAGGCCGCCTCGAATTCAGATGCGGCGTTCCGCCGCGACAGACTCAGACTGACAACATCGCTTCGAGTAACCCTCGGCTCGTAGAGGAGAACCCCTCCACCGCAAGCGGTCCCCCTCCCCTTCGCAGGGGCGGCTTACGCCCTAACCGGGGCCATCGTAGGGGACGTCCTTTAACCTCTCAGACCGCCTTTGGCGGCCAGCTCCCCTATGAAGGGAGCCTTTGACGGCCCGCTGTGAACAATGGGGGATATACTTGATCGGCATATGTGGCGTGGGTTTGCGACCGGCGACCGGCGGCCGGCGTCAAGGATTTGAAAAAATCCTTGACAATCTCTTTACACAGTAGTATACTGAATAAGCTGTCGGGGCAAGGCCCTGACACAGCAGGAGTTTCATCCTGCCGTGGTCTGCGCCATGCAGGCCGGGGTGATTGAACTTTGAAAAAAGTTCAAAAACATCCTTGACAAGCTCTTCTGAGTTTGTTAAAATAAACAAGTCGTCGCCACCCGGTGATGACAACGATGACCTTTGAA
>NZ_JBBMEU010000008.1:0-49207 GCF_040096415.1 Megasphaera intestinihominis | reverse complement strand
CCAATTTTCGTTACTTAATACTATATCATGCACTCTTAAAATTTTCAGTACTGGTCTGAATTCACAGGCCCATTATATTCATCCTTTAATTCCCTAAGGGATTTACCATCATACACCGTTTTTCCGCGCTGTGTACGATAAGCATCATCTGCACACACATAAAAAGAATAGGCTTCAGGAAAATTTTTTAAAACATAGTCTGCGCAGCGTCCTAAAATAATGCAAGACCCGTCTTTAGCTAATTGTCGAATAGCTTCGGATTCAGCTTCAAACATTTTATTGTTCAACGGCTTTTCACCTTGCATGCCAAAAATATAAAACGGCATAAATTTCAAGGAAAGGGGTGGAATTTCTTCTTCCAATTGTTTCAAATCCCCTTCTTTCATATCATCAATGCCAATTTTAGCAGCTGCAATATGAATCAATTGACGATCATACAGATGCAATCCTAACTTTTGAGACAAGATTTGAGCTAATTCTCGTCCCCCACTGCCGTACTGACGACTAATGACAATAACAGTTCCATCCTTCATTCTCTCATCCCCTTTTACATCAAATTCAACTAAAGAACGTCACGATTCACAAGATACTTAGCTTTTTTACCACTTAATACGTCAGCTACGCCTTGTGCCACTTTCGTTTTTAATTCCAGCTCTGCTTCTTCAGAATACCAAGCAACATGAGGCGTTATCATAACATTATCCAACGTTAATAAAGGATTATCTTCTTGAATGGGTTCCTGCACCGTAACATCTAACCCGGCATAGCCAATTTTTTTATCCTTCAGTGCATGGTACAGTGCATTTTCATCAATTAAAGGCCCGCGCGAAGTATTTATAATAATAGCTTCCGGTTTCATCCAAGAAAGTGTCTGTTCATTTAACAGGTTTTCGGTATCCTTTGTCAAGGGTACATGCACAGAAATAATATCTGCTTTTTGTAAAACATCTTTTAAGGGAAGTATCGTAACATCATATTGTAATCCAACCTCTGGTTCAACATAAGGATCATAAGCAATAATATTCAGGCCAAAAGCTTTGGCTTTCTGTGCCACCATTTTAGGAATACGTCCAAACCCCAAAAGTCCCAATGTCTGCCCCTGAAGGCGATGAATGGGTTTCGCAATCTTATAATCCCAGCCATGGTGATGTACTTGAGAATTTAATATATTTAACTTGCGATGGCAAGCCAGCATTAATGAAATAGCTTGATTAGATACTTCATCCATACAATAATCCGGTACATTTAATACTTGAATCCCTAATTCAGTCGCTGCGTCCACATCAATGGTATTTACGCCTACTCCATATCGGCCAACAACTTTTAAATCAGGCAAAGCCTCCATAACTTTACGTGTAATCGGAGCATACTGATCAATTAAACCATTTGCATCTTTACATTCACGAATTACATCCGCTTCGGTCTTACATTGCTTAGGAAACATTACAGCACCAATTTTATCTAATTCTCTTTTTTCAGGTTCTAATGTTGCATATTCATAATCAGTTACATAGACTTTTATTGACATTTTGAGACTCCTTTCCTATACTCGTGCAGGATCCAGCTCTGCTAAATCATATTTCCGTACAATAGGGTCAAAGGCGGCTAATACCCAAAGATAAGCATTACGGCTCCCCGGGCTGCCTGCCGTCGGATGATAACCATAAGGAGCTTGAACCATAGTTCCGGAATAAACAGTATGTACTACCATATCATCTACATCACCGCTATTTTTATAGCTGATGTGAAAACCAAATTTAGGTTTAGGCATATCAAAGTAACAATAGACCTCTTCTAAATATTTTTCATGCTGATGAGGAGGCCAACTAGTCCAAGTCCCTTCTCCACCCCAAGTAAGTCCACAAATCAACCTTGAAGCTTTATCCGTCGGAGCCAAAGTAAACATGACTTCCCGCCGGCCAGCGCCCTCACCATGAATTTGATGCATATCTCCTATGGGCAATGAAGAATCAAATTTCCGTACAAAAGCTTCTCCAATACCTTCATAAACAGCTCCGGCAATATAAAAGATGCATTCTTCTAATGCCTTAATCTGAACCGTGTTTTCAGAGGGGATATAAAAAGAGTCAAATTTATTCAATTCAACATTCCCCAATACAGGATGTTGAATCGTTGCTTTTCCTTGAATTAATACGGGATGCAATTCCAATTCATTAGATTGCAATGTATAAGAAGCTCCTTTAGGCAAATTCAAGCGAAAAATTTGTGCAACCTGACAAGCTGATTGATTCGAGGTAATGACCTTATGAAATCCCATTGTATTAGGAGATTGTACACGCCAAGTTTTCATATCATCCGTATCCATTTGAAACACCTCATTTTATAAAAATAATGTAGTGACCTTCGGGAATAGTACAACAGCAAAATATACAGCTACATACCCAATAAAGAAAGGAATTTCACCTTTTACAATATCGCCCATATCCAATTTAGTAACTGAAGCCGCTGCAAAAATATCAACCGCGACAGGCGGGGTCATTGTACCTACAACATTTGCAATACAAACAATCATCCCAAAATGAATAATATCAATGCCTAATACATGTGCTAATGGCCAAAGAATCGGCACTAATAAAACACAAGTAGCAATGCCTTCCAAGAAAGTACCGAATGCCAACAACAGTAAGGCAATCAATATACAGAATAATGTAGGATTTAAATTTAATCCTTTAATAAAAGCAACCATATCTCCTGAAATACCGGAGTAAGCAAAAATCCAAGAAAATGCTGTCGACGTAGCAATAATAAACAAAATCATAGCTGAACCTTTAGCAGAATCGAGGAAGATCTGCCATAAATCCTGTACCTTCATTTCTTTATAAACAAAAAGACTAACAACTAACGCCCAAACGACGGCAACAGCAGCAGATTCGGTTGGTGTCATAAGGCCCGAATAAATACCACCCAAAATAATAACTGGGAGTAAGATAGCCGGAATAGCATGTACAAAAGATGAACCAATTTCTTTCAAGCTTATGCGCTTAGCATTTTTAGGCCACTGTTCCTTATGCGCATAGAATAGGCAAACTGCCATCAAAATAACCATGATAATGATACCTATGCCCACCCCTGCTTTGAACATCTTACTAATGGAAGCTCCAGTAATCGTACCGTATACAATCATAATGATACTTGGTGGAATAATCGGTCCCATGCCACCAGATACAACCAAAAGGCCGGCAACACGTTTTTTAGGATAGCCTAACTTAACCATATCTGCATAAAGCATTACCCCAATAGCAACAACGGTAGCAGGAGCAGATCCAGATAAAGCGGCAAAGAAAGCACAAGCTAAGACCAATACCAATGACATGCCACCTCGGATATTGCCGATAATGGAATTACAGAATTCTACGATACAGCTAGAAATCCCACCTTTGGTCATGATATTGCCAGCCAGGACAAAGAAAGCAATGGCCATAATCGATGTCGATTCCAAACCACCAAAAATTCGTTGAGGGATAATACCGGGGCTAACCGTAAAATCCGGGGCTAAGAAAATAGTAGCCATAACAGCAGCTCCCAAGGTAAAAGAAATAGGTACACCAATGGCTAAAAATACAATCATACTGCCAAACAATAACGCTGTCACCATATCAATTCCCTCCTTTCTCATCAACTGTATGCGAATTGTTTAAATCATTGAAGTGGATAAGCATGGTAATAACAGTAATACCTTGAACGCAAGTAATAATGGCAAAGCTGATAACTAATGCCAAATATGGGATTGCCATCGGAATATGAAGTGCTGCAGTAAGCTGTCCAGAAGCCGCCTGCATAGCTGCCATATGACAACTGTAGTACAAAACAATGGCAGAAAAAATAGTAACAACTATTTTTGCAATAATTTCTAAAACAACTTTAGAGGCTCCGTGAAATTTATTTACAAGGGCTGTTACAGCAATTTGTGAACCATCCCTAAGACCTGCTTCCGTCCCCAAAAGTGCCATATAAATCATGGCAAACGTAGACAATTCATCAAACCAGGGAATTGATAATTTTATAAAATTCCGGTTTACCACGGAAAGAAAAGAACAAGTGACCATAATCGCAAAAGAAACTACAATGATCAAGTTCTCAATATATTGCAATTTTTTTAATGCTAATTTCATACTTACACCCCCTATTACATTGATTTTGCAGTTTCAATAGCTTGATCAACAGCTTGCTGCCATACAGGATCAAAAGTAAAGCCTTTAGCAGCTGCTTCTTTCTTATATAAAGCCTGCAATTGAGCAGTATCAATATCGTGGAAAGTAACGCCCTTTTCTTTTAGCTTTTGCGTTGCATCGGCATTCGCTTCTACTAAATAACCTCTTTCAGCATCGCAGCCTTCTTTAACACCTTCTAAAAACGGTTGGCGTAAATCATCTGGAATCATATTCCACGATTTATCCGACATACATAATAAAATATAAACAAAAGCATGATGGGTATTAGTAATATTTTTCGTAACTTCATAAAAACCATTTGTATAACAACCGCTTACACCATTTTCACAAGCATCGATTGTCCCTTGTTGCAGCGCTGTAAACTGTTCTCCAAATGGCAAGGCAACAGGCATAGCTCCAAAAGATTTAAAAGCTGCCATATGATAGCGATTTTGCATCGTACGAATTTTTACCCCTTTAAAATCTTCTACCTTTTCAATAGGTTTTACAGAAAAGACATCTCGGAACCCAGATTCCATATAGCCGATAACATGGACGCCCATTTTTTTCTGCGCTTCTTGTTCAATCAATTTTCCGACCGCTCCATCAACAGCTGCATGAGCTTCATTGCTGTTTTTCCAAAGGTAGGCTTGGTCTAAAATCGCCATCTGAGGAATCCAGTTAGTAAGAACAGAATTTGCCGAAGTAGCAATATCCAAATCACCATTCATGACCAATTCAACAGTACCACGTTCGCCGCCTAATGCTCCACCAGGAATAACATTAATTTTAATTCTTCCATCGGTCTTATCATAAACTCTTTTTGAAACTTCCTTGGCACCTTTATAGTAACAAGTCGCTTCACCATCAACCAATGCCATACGCAATACCAAAGGTTTTTCTTTGGTGTAGACACGTTGTTCTTTTTGCCCTGAACAACCACTTAATGTGATAATTAAAAGAACTGTCATACAAAGACATAAGAACTTTTTCAAAACAACCTCCTCCTTTTCATCCGATGTATTATTTTATGTCTTAATAATACATCGGATGAATATTCCCAGTCAAGAGAATATGTTAATTTTGATATATTGTAATTACCCTGGTTTTTTTATAACTTTTTATCATTTTTCGCAATTATTTCAGCTGGTTTCTGCAAAATAATTGCTTTAACGCGAATTTCCGCACTTTTATCTATTGAGTTTTCCATAATTATCGTTTAAAATAAAATTAATTCATTTGTAAATTCATATGATGAATATCTATTTAGTGAAATATTTCATCTTATCATTTTTAGGAGGCGTATCTTATGTCGATATTAAATGCTTTTAATTTAGCAGGGAAAAATGCAATCGTAACTGGTGGTGGCCGTGGCTTAGGACGCGGCATGGCTGAAGGACTAGCCGAAGCCGGGGCAAAAGTCTTAATCATTGGTTCCAGCGCCAGTGTTGAAAAGACAGCCTCAGAATGTCAAAAAAAAGGATTAGACATGATTGCTTTACGCGGAAACTTAATGAATCAAGAAAATGTCCCTGCCGTCTTTGAACAAGCGCTGAATATTTTAAATGGACGCGTCGATATTTTAATCAATAACGCGGGAGTACAACGTCGTCATCCTTGTGAAGAATTCCCCCTAACTGATTGGAATGATGTGTTAAACCTCAACTTAAATACGGTATTTCAGCTTTGCCAGCTTGCCGGACGAAATATGTTACCTCGAAAATCAGGAAAAATAATCAATCTAGCTTCCATGCTGAGTTTCTTTGGTGGATACACCGTCCCAGCTTATGCAGCAAGTAAAGGTGGTGTAGCTCAATTAACGAAAGCACTGGCTAACGAATGGGCTGGTAAGGGAATCAATGTAAATGCAATTGCGCCTGGATATATGGCAACAGAAATGAATACGAAACTAATCGAAGATCCAGTTCGCAGTAAAGAAATTTTAGACCGAATTCCGGCAAAACGATGGGGTACACCGGAAGATATGAAAGGAACGGCCGTTTTTCTTGCCAGTACTGCATCAGATTATTTAAATGGCGCCATCATCCCTGTAGACGGAGCTTATCTGGTTCGTTAAATCAGTTGGAAAGGATGAAGAACTATGAAATCTGGATTAATTCTTGCAGGTGAACCCATGGGCCTCTTGATTGCTCAAAGTGAAGGTTCCCTTGATAGTGTAAGTGGCTATGATTTGGCCGTTGCTGGCGCAGAATTCAATGTAGCTGTCGGTGTGGCCCGTCTGGGGCACCGTGTTACCTACATGACGAAACTGGGCAAAGATCCTTTTGGCCAGCGAATCATCCATGTACTGAATGAAAACAAAATCGGCAATGAATTCGTTGCCTGGAGTGATACGAAAAAGACAGGGTTCATGCTGAAAGGCCGTGTCAGCCAAGGCGATCCGGATATTTTTTATTTCCGCGCTGGCTCGGCTGCCTCTACGTTATCCGTCGAAGATGTTGAAAAAATCCGCTTCGATGAATACAGCCACATCCATTTGACAGGGATTTTACCGGCCCTCAGTGAATCGACGCGGGCTGCTGTCAACTTAATGTTCGATAAGGCTCGTCAGGCAGGTTTACTGATTACCTTCGATCCTAATTTACGGCCTCAGCTCTGGCCTAGTCAGGATGTCATGATTCAGTCTATTAATGACATGGCGTCCAAAGCTGACATCGTTCTCCCTGGGACAGCTGAAGGCAAAATTCTCATGGGCAGTGATGATCCGAAAAAAATCAACGCTTTCTATCGTAACCTGGGAGCCAAAGCCGTTATTACCAAAGTCGGCAGCCAAGGCGCTTACGTAACGACAGCTACCGAAGAATATCTCGTCCCTGGCTTTAAAGTCGATAAAGTCGTCGATACGGTCGGTGCCGGCGATGGTTTCGCAGCCGGGGTCATTACGGCATTGATGGAAGGACTTCCCTTGAAAGAAGCTGTACGCCGCGGCAATGCTATCGGCGCCATCCAGGTTACCAGCCGGGGAGACAACGAAGGCCTCCCCTATCCGGATCAGTTAAAAGCGTTTATGGAAAAATAGGAGGCAACCATGATTAGCAATAATATGAAGAAAATATTTGAAATCGGACTGGTTCCACTCATCGTCTTAGAAGATGCACAAGACGCAGTCCCCTTTGGTCAAGCTTTGGTCCGTGGGGGAATCCCGATTGCTGAAGTTACCTTCCGTACAGATGCCTGCCTGGACATCATCTGCGCTATGAAGACCATTCCCGGACTCATCGTCGGAGCTGGCACGGTACATAATGTAGCACAAGCGCAAGCCGCTGTAGAAGCAGGTGCTGAATTCATCATTACGCCGGCCTATAATCCTCAGGTCACCCAGTGGTGTATCGAAAATCATATCGATATCATGCCGGGAACCGTATCTCCAGCCGACATCGAAGCGGCCAATGGATTAGGACTGGAAGTTTGCAAGTTCTTCCCAGCCGGAGTCTATGGCGGTCCGAAAACTTTAAAAGCCCTTGCCGGTCCTTTTGCTACCATGAAATTCATTCCAACAGGCGGCGTAAATTACGACAACATGAATGAATATCTGGATTTACCGAATGTCGCAGCTGTCGGCGGCAGTTTCATCACCCCTTCGGATTTAGTCAAGGCCAAAGATTGGGATGCCATCGCAGCACACTGCCAAAAAATCATCCGTCACATGCTGGATTTCACACTCGGTCACGTAGGTCTGCATGTACCTGGCAGAACGGAAGCTGAAGCCGTAACCGACGGTCTGTGCCGATTAATGGCTCAGGACAAAATTCCCGGTGCCGACAATTTCTTTGCAGGACCTATCGCCGAAATCTGCGACCATGAAATGCCCGGTACAAACGGCCACATCTGTATTGATACACGCGATATGCCCCGCGCCTTAGCCTTCTATCAACGGCAGGGGATCGCTTTGGATGAAGACCATTGCTATCGCGACGAAAAAGGAAATATTAAAGTCGCCTTCTTAAAAGAAACAGTAGGCGGTTTCTCCATTCATCTGCGCAGAAAATAAGAAAATCCCCTGATACTATCCCTACATCATGACAGTATCAGGGAATTTTTTTGTACAAAACCAAATAACATTGGTTCGCGCGACTTTTCATTTATGCATATAAAACATTTGTTCAAATTATATATCCATGTTATAATGAACATATATTCGGTAGAACGCGCGTTTATCTACTTATTTTCTTTCAAATAATCTATTGTAGTAATTTTCTGAACTAAGTATAATGGAAATGAAAGGGATTGCTGATGAACGATAAATCAGATAATAAGCAACAGGCAAGACGCCATCAGCGAGCACTGAATCTTATCAAACGATGGCGTTTAATGGATGACGATTTCATGAAGCGGTGTTTGAAAGATAATATTCCTGCTGTTGAATGTATTCTTCGGATTATTATGGAACAGCCTGACCTAGAAGTGCAAACACTCCATGTGGAGGATACAATTCCTAATTTACAAGGACACGGCGTCAGGCTGGATGTCCATGCTACTGATGCTATGGGTATAGAATACGATATTGAGATACAGCGTTCAGATCAAGGTGCTGGAGCTCGACGGGCCCGTTTCAATGGCAGTGTGTTAGATCTCAACAATCTAAAAAAAGGGTTCGACTATGACCAGCTACCGGAAACCTACGTAATCTTCATTACGGAAAATGATATATTAGAGCATGGGCTATCCCGATACCATATTAACCGCATCATCGAAGAAACAAATCAACATTTCGAGGATGGGTCCCACATCATTTACGTCAACGGGGCTTATCGGGGCCAAGATGATATAGGTAAGCTAATGAATGATTTCCGTAGCACAACTGCTGAAGAAATGTTTTGGCCCCCTTTGAAAGAAGTTGTCAATCGTTACAAAAATAATCCTGTGGAGGTGGCTAAAATGTGCCGAGAATTAGAGAAATGGAGCATGGAAGAGCGTCAGGAAGGTCTTGTCGAAGGGCAGCGCAAGGGCGAAGATAATCTGGCAAAATTGCTGAAATTGTTGAAGGCTGATGGCCGCTTACATGATTTGGATTTAGCCATAGAAGACGAAGCAGCCCGAAAAGCATTATACAAGGAATATCACATTGACTAAAAAAATTCCCCCGATGCTATCGAAATAATGGATAGCATCAGGGGATTTTTTATTTTGTCATGGAAATTATGCCCCGGCAACTTCTTTATTTTTGTTCAACATGATGTGCAAGACTTCACAATCGGTCTGCTGCATCCCATTGGAGGCTAAAAGACCTACGTTACGGATACATTCATCAGCCGTATCAGCGACGAGTCCATCCGTACCTTCTACGCGGATACCGGCTAAGGCCATGAGGACTGAACGATAGGCGATTTCTACTGCCGAAGCGACTTTCATGGCACAGCTATCGGCAGCGCCATCGCAGACCATGCCGACGATGCCGCCATTCATGGACGAAATGGCTTTGCAAATAGTCTGATAGGGCGTCTTGCGGTCAAGGAGCCAGGCCATGCTGGCCGCTGCCCCCATGGCAGCCGTAACGGTCGCGCAGAAGGCAGACAACTTGGGCAAATAGCTGTGAGCATAGATAGCTACCATACTGGCCAAAGCCAGGGCCCGGACGCGTTCTTCGCCAGAGGCTTTGATATGGTCAGCGACAACCGTTACCGGCTCGGACACGGTAATCCCTTGGTTGCCAGAACCGGAATTGGTCATGGCCGGACAAGCAGCGCCACCCATGCGGGCATCCGAAGCGGCTACCGTGCGGACTTGGATTTCACGGGCCAAATCGCCTGCCAGCAAGCCTTCTTTAATGTGTTTTTCCATGGTGCAGCCAATGCGCAGGCCATATTTCCCAGTCACCCCTTCTTTAGACAAGGCATCATTCAAATTTTCTGCATTCTTGATGAACTGGATATTGGCAAGGGGAATATTTTCAGCAAATTCCAAAATATCTTTGATCGAGAGGGACTGCAAAAAAGCAATTTTATCGGCTTCGCCATTATCACAGCTCGCTTGTTTTTCAAAAATGACCTGCCCATCTTTTTCGATTAAGACGACGTTCGTATGGCTATCGACGATGACGGCGCGGACATGATGGCATTCCCCATAGACGTTGGCTTCCGAATAAAGGATATGTTTTGTCGTTTCATTGACACCAACGGTGACCTTGCCATCGGCTACCATTTGTTTCCCTTGGGCTACCACATCAGGCGTCAAGGATTTCAGGACCTGGAGGCCTGCATCAGCATCACCGCCCAAAGCCCCGACAGCAGCGGCAATAGCCAATCCTGGCATGCCGGTTCCAGGAACCATGACGCCCATCCCATTTTTCATCAAATTAGCGGAAACAAAGGCTTTGACAGATTGTACAGGTTCTCCCAATTCTTTCGCCGCCGTAGCCGCTGCAAAAGCCAGGGAAATCGGTTCCGTACATCCCGTAGCCGGTTTGATATCTTGCTTCATGATTTCAATCATTTTATTCCACATAGTACAGGTTTCCATTATTATCACTCCTAAAAAATCAATCTATGAAATCCGTTACAAGCTTACGAAAAAGCCAGGAATGGCGAGATAATCAGCAAGATGCCCGTTGCAATGATGAGATACAGCGAAACACCTTTCAGGTCATGCAGCCGCGGCACCCGATAGACGAGATAAGCCGGAATCAAGCAGCCAATCATGCCAAAAACAGGACTACAGATGGAAGTAAAGCTCAAAACGGGAGCATTGAGAATAATGGCGCCCCACGACACGAGAACCGCAAAGACCAAGATGCCCAACGAAACGGCACGTACATTAATCTTATCTTCCGGCATGATGCGTTTCAAACAGTTCATGGCAATGCCGCGGCAAGCTTCGCGGAAGCCCAGGAAGACGCCGAAGAAGGCCGTAACGACAGCAAAAATATTTAAAATCAAACTCATGATCTTAATGGAAGTGCCGGGAATACCCTGGGCAGCCAATGCTAAAGCAGAAATATTGTTTTCATAAGCCATAACAGCCTGGTCATGGCCCATAGCCAAGTTGAACGAAATAGCATAGAAAAATACGGTGACAAAGAGTACGCCAAAGGCGATATTCATGGCCCGCAAAGCCTTGTACCGGGCGACTTCAATCGACTTATTATGGGAACGATAAGAAATAACCATCGGGCTCAAACTCTGCAAGAACAAAATAGATGTCAGCGTGAAGGGCAGCATGATGATGGTCTGCTTAATGAGATAGCCAAAATCGGGGAAGCTGCCTACATTCGCTAAATTCCAGTGCTGAACCATGATGATACCCAATACAGCTACGACACACAACTTCGTCAAGACCATCAGCGTCGAAATTTTGAAGAGTACTTTTTCACCACGAGATGCAATGGCGACAAGAGCACAAATAATGGCCAGCCCGTATAACGGATTTTTAGCCAGCGAATGATCTGTCACACCAAAGGTGACTAAAAAAGACGCACTGTCATTATTGATGGCCGTTGAATAAACGAAGACCCAGATAATGAGCATCAGGAAGTAGAGAAGGCCTAAGAACAAGCCCCAGTTCTTGCCCAGGTAATTGCCAATGACACTGGGATAATCTTCGCATCGTTCAGATTTTGCCAATGTATTAATGAATAATCGCTGGAAAAGATACATAGCTGGATAACCGATAATAGAAGATAAGAGATAAATCCAAATTCCTGCCAAGCCTACCTGTACCGGTAAAAATACGATGCCGGCACCGATAGCCATGCCGATACTCATAATGACCCAGCCCCAGTCGGTACTATCAAATTTTACAGCTTCTTTCCACTGTGCTTTGGTCATACCCGCTTTTTCCCATCGGGTCAGCTTTTCCTTTCCCAAAGCGTGTCCTTTGTCAGGACACTGTACTGTCTGTTCCATTCTATCAATCTCCTTTTATAGTATAATCCCTTCATTCCACACAAGATACAGTCATTACGTATGGCTTGTATGCCCCTCTTTGTTGTTAATAAAATATTATCACAGTAATAATTATTTTGCAATATTTATCGTTTTGTCTTTTTGTAATAAACACATATTGATGGTTGTTCTTTTGTAATGCACTTATGAGGTCAAAAAAATATCCTGCCAAAAATAAAA
This sequence comes from Megasphaera intestinihominis, assembly GCF_040096415.1. NCBI lineage: Bacteria > Bacillati > Bacillota > Negativicutes > Veillonellales > Veillonellaceae > Megasphaera > Megasphaera intestinihominis. The sequence continues at coordinate 36,954 of NZ_JBBMEU010000008.1, read as the reverse complement.
TATTTTAGCAGGATATTTATATTTTCGTTATATTTAGTTTCCTATAAAAGGACAATCTCAAAAAATCAATAAAAAAAGAAGCTGATTAGTGGCTAGTCGTTAGGTAAGCCAGCGAATTGCAAATAAGGGAATATTCGTTACCCATTCCTGTTCCTGATAATCACTCATAGAAAATCGGATAGCTTTTGCTGGATGGTATTTTTCAACATAGGCCTTTAAGCTCTTGGATTGTAAATTCTGTTCCGCTTTAACTTCCAGTGGAATGACCTCTCTCCCTTTCTGAATCATGAAATCGATTTCATACCGATTACTGGGAGACGTAAAGTAATAAGGATTATACGATGTTTCAGAAAGTAGTTGCTGGCAAACGTACTGTTCTGTCAAAGCCCCTTTAAACTCTACAAAAATATCGTTTCCATCCAGAAGGGAACGCACGTCCAATTCACTAATGGCCGCTAATAAGCCCACATCTAAGAAAAAAAGTTTATATGCGTTCTGTTCGGCATAGGCTTTGAGTGGCATGGCTGGTTTGGAAACACGATTCACCTTAGCAATCAATCCACAATCGACAAGCCATTCTATGGCAATTTCAAAATCTTTAGACCGTGCTCCTTTTTTTACCTGTCCAAAGAAAAATTTCTTATTTTCCTTTGCTAATTGAAGCGGGATGGCGTTCCATACCATTCGGACACGAGGAATCTCCGCTGTAATGATATGCTTACTAAAATCCGCTTCATACAGGGGAATCAAGTCATTTTGAATCTGCCGCACAACACTATAATCAGACGTTTCTGCAAAAGTGGCTACCGCTTCCGGCATACCCCCGATATAATAATAATTCTTGAGCCAGGTGACAAAACGGTCATGAAATACTTTCAGCATAGCCGGATCGCGCTGGTCCAATAAATCCGCTAATCGCTCTTCATGGACAGCCCGTAAAAATTCATAAAAAGATAGCGGATACAATTGCATTGTCGTCACTTTTCCAACAGGGAATGAAATACCTTTATGCAGAGCAATCCCTAATAAAGAGCCGGCAGCTATTACAGGGTACTCCGGTGCATTTTCACAAAAATACTTTAACGCAGAAATCGCTTGTGGCGCTTCCTGGACTTCATCTAAGATGATCAAAGTTTCTTGAGGCCGGATACTTTCACCAGTTTCTACCTGAAAAGCTAATAAAATGCGACGGATATCATAATCTTGTTCAAAAATCTGCTGCATCCGTGGATTATTATCGAAGTTGATGTACACTATATTCTGAAAATATCGGCGTCCGAACTCTTTCATGAGCCAAGTCTTGCCAACTTGGCGAGCGCCTTTCAAAATCAACGGTTTCCGACGAGGCGCCGTTTTCCACTTTACCAATGATTTCATTAATTCTCTTTCCAAGATTCCACCCCCTAAACAGAAAATCTTTTCCTTATTATAACATTTTTTCGCGCGACTTTTGCGTCTATCTCTACATTTTTATGCGCGACTTTCGCGGTATTCACCACATTTTTCCGCACGACTTTTCATTCTTGCATAAAAAAATTCCCCGATGCTATCGAAATAGTGGACAGCATCAGGGGATTTTATATGTTATCAAGGAAATCAACCTCTCAGACCGCCTCAGGCGGTCAGCTCTCCTATGAGGAGAGCCTTTTTAGAAGCCCGCTTTGGATAGTTCGTCTTTCATGGCCCGGCGGTTCCGGTAGGTTTCCCGCCATTCTTGGGCAATTTTGCGGGCCAGGTGCAGGCCTTCGGGATAGGTGCTGAGTTTTTTCAGGTAAAAGATGCAGTTCCGATATTGAGCGCGGCTATTCAGGCCAGGCATGGTCTTTTTCACATAGTCTGCATAGTAATCCCGGATTTCATTGCCGTATTTGTTCTTCAATACGTCTGCATATTGATCTACGTCATAGGGATTCAAATTTTCCTGCAAATCGGCCCAGAGTTCGTCGACCATTTTTTCTTCTGCCCAAAAGCGTTGACGCAGATATCGGCAAGACGGCAGCTGAAGGATTTTTGTTTTCAGTGTATTCCATTCGTCCGCATCGCAGCAGGCCTTCAAGGCTGAGACTTGCTCCAAATCATCCTGGTTGAAATGCTGAATATTTTCCCATAAAGCCTGTTTGTATCCCTCATCGTCTCCCAATGCTTGGTAGGCATGAATGAGCTTGGTGCTGTAATCCTGCTGGCAATAATCCTTATCGTCATCGATGGCCTGAGAATCACGGAGCAGTTTGACGGCTCTTTGGTAATCATTGTCTTTAAACGCATCGGAAATCAGCATGTTCCGTACCTGTCTGTTTTCATAATGGGCCTGGATATATTGCTCAATATCGGTTTGCGGATAGCCTAATTGCTGCATCGTATGAATCCGCATGACCAGATTGGTGCCATAGGTATAGCCGTAATTCCAGTCGTTGGGGTCGGATTTCGCCGATTCATGATGCTCGATTTCCGCATCCAGCCGTGCAAGCTTCCATTTCAAGGACGCCGGGTCATCAAAATCATTGTACAGCACCTCTTCGTAATAGCCGTATAGCTCATTGCCCTTGTTTTTGATTGCATCCATCTGCTGTATAAACCATTGATGCAGCTTCGGCACGTCTTCCGGTTTGGCATGACCAATGATATCGGCCCAGTAAGTTCGACATTCATCCAGACAGAGCTGCTGGTCATCTTCATCTTCAAAAGATATATCCGCCACATTGGCCGCCATGATATTGACCAGTTCCAACGCTTCCATCGTACAGGAGCGCTTAATCAGCGGCGGTATGGTGCTGCTCAAATAATCAAGGACCTTGTCCGCGAAAGCCTTACTGGCATTATATTCAATATATCCCAAGAGGTCGTAAGGAGCCAATACCCGATCTATTTCGCGTTCATATCGATGCATTTCCTGAGCAGACGGTTTGCCCCTGGAAAAATCCAGTACGATTTTCTTCTGCAAATCCCGATTGTCTTCGGCTAGCTGAAAGACGAAGTTGCGCAAATCCGATTCAGACAGCTTTTGTAAAATATCCTGCCACGACGCTTTTCCCTTGCCAGCAACAGTCGTTTCATCCAGCTCTTCATCTTCGGCGGCCAGCAGTACGGCGACCATATGCTTGCAATATTCTCCCTTTTCGGCATAGGGACAGGTGCAGTCCATTTCTTCGACCCGGCCGTCGTCCAAATCAATGGTAACTTCATATATATCACTGCCATAGACGTCGGCCGTTATCTGCTTCTCCGTGCACTTCAGATTGGAGACGTCGCCTTCTTCGTAATAGCGTTCGCCACGCTTATAGATTTTAGATGAAAAGAAGTCTCTCCAATTCCCTAAATCCATTTTTCTCACCCCTGCACGTTGTGATTTTCTTTCTTGATGCGGTTCAAATAGCGGTAAATTGTCGGTTCTGAAACGCCCAGGATCTGGGCCAGGGCATAGACGCTGCCTTTGAGGACGAAGAGGCCGTTCTTGTAGAGGTCTTCGACGACAGCCAGGCGTTCTGCCTGAGATAGGCGTTTGGCCTCGGTCCCGTAAGGGGCCAGGGTCCGCTGGATGAGATGCTGGATGGCATCGTCTACGGTCGGATACATGCTTTCTGAGATTTCGACGCTCAGGAAATGGTCATCTTCCTTCTTAGCGTTATCCTGAGGCATGCCGTCGATATGCTTCCCCGGGTCCATCAAGATGAAGGCATCCAGTTGTTTCCGCACGTCCAGATAGCGCTGGACATCGTAATTCAGACAGAGGGCCCCGATGATATTGTCTTCCTCATCATGAATAAAAAAGGTCGAAGACCGCAGGGTATGGCCGTTGACGCTCTTCCCGTAGTAATTGGTCATATATTCCTGGTCCCTTTTCTTACCGACCTGCATGAGTTTCAAAATAAAATCCGTCGCCGGCGCTCCCAGTTTACGGCTGCTGATGTCGCCATTGGCAATGGCGATGACCGATTCATCGGGATAACGCAGATCATGAAGGACGACTTCACAGTCCTTGCCCAAGGCAGCTCCCAAAAAAGGCACGATACGTTTATACATCTCTAAAATGGACATGACGTCACTTCCCCTATGTAGTATAAGAAAATTTTATCACAATGAGAATGTATAGGGCAAGAAAAAAGAGGCCGCCCCATAAAGACAGTCTCTTTTTACGTTAATCGTAGGTTGTTCATCGTTTGTCGTACGGGATTAAAAATATCACCCCATCGCAATGACCGATGAACTACGAACGCAAAACGTTTAAGCGGCTAGCAGTTAGTGGTTAGCCGCTGGTTTTAAATTTAAAGCCATTTTCTACAAACTACAAACTCCGAACTCCAAACTAATACTTACACTTCTGCAATGACTTCGATTTCGCAGAGGAAATGAGCCGGAAGTTCTTTGACGGCTACGCAGCTGCGGGCCGGTTTGCTGATGAAAGCTTTTTCGTAAATGGCGTTGAAAGCGGCAAAGTCTTTCATGTCATAGAGGAAGCACGTCGTCTTGACGACTTTCGAGAAGTCCGAGCCGGCTGCTTCGAGGATAGCGGCAATATTTTTGACAGCCTGTTCCGTCTGGGCTTCAATGCCTTCCTGGAGTTTGCCCGTCTGCGGATCGACACCAGCCGTCCCGGAAATATACAACATACCATTCGATACCATAGCCTGCGAATAAGGACCGATAGCTTTCGGTGCATTAGGGGAAACAATTACGTTCATGGAAATACCTCCTGTAAGATAGCTTTATTTTTACTAATAAAATATTATCGCGATAATAATTGATTTGCAAGCGTTATTTCGACATTTTTTATCCGAAAATGCGTCATAGCCCCCTTACAATGTTGACATATGTCATCTATAAATCTATAATAAAAGGCGTAAAGGAGGGGGTACTATGCCGAGACCACCGCGGTGCCGACGGGTCTGTTCGTTGCCTGTTTCGGCGGCTTTCGAGCCTATAGATGGCGCACAGTCAGACGATGTGATTGTCATGGGCATTGACGAATACGAAGTCATCCGCCTCATCGACTGGGTCGGCCTGACGCAGGAACAGTGTGCCGCTCAGATCAATGTGGCGCGCACGACGGTAACCGGCATTTATGATTCGGCCCGACACAAGTTGGCCGACGCCCTCATCCATGGCAAACGCCTCGTCATCGAAGGCGGCCATATCCAAGTTTGTGAACGTTCCGGCACGTGTTGTCATACCTGCTGCCGCGCCGGAAAAAAGAATACAAAGGAGAATGATCCCAATGAGTGAAAATTGTACACACGACTGTTCCAGCTGCGGCAGCTCCTGCGCTGAACGCACACAGCCCCAGAGCCTGCAGGCCGCCCCTCATGCCGGCTCGCACATCAAGCATGTCATCGCTGTCGTCAGCGGCAAAGGCGGCGTCGGTAAATCCCTGGTAACGTCCCTTATGGCCGTTGAAATGCAGCGCCGCGGCTTCAAGACGGCTATCCTCGACGCCGATATCACGGGCCCGTCGATTCCGAAAGTCTTCGGCCTGACCGACCACGCTACGGGCGATGAAAACGGTATCTATCCGGTAACGACCAAGACGGGCATCAAGGTCATGTCCATGAACCTCCTGCTCGAAGACGCAGCGGCTCCTGTCGTATGGCGCGGCCCGGTCATTTCCGGTGCGGTAAAGCAGTTCTGGACCGATGTCATCTGGGGCGATATCGACTACATGTTCGTCGACATGCCGCCGGGAACGGGCGACGTCCCGCTGACGGTCTTCCAGTCCCTGCCAATGGACGGCATCCTGGTCGTCACATCGCCGCAGGAACTCGTTTCCATGATTGTCGAAAAAGCACTGAACATGTCGGAAATGATGCACGTCCCAGTCCTGGGCCTCATCGAGAACATGAGCTATTTTGAATGTCCTCATTGTCATGAAAAACTGTCCATCTTCGGCAAGAGCCACGTCGAAGAATCGGCACAGAAATATGATATCCCCCATACGGCAAAACTGCCGATCGACCCGGAATTCGCAGCCCACTGCGATAAAGGCGATATCGAAGGCTATGAAGCCAGCTATATGGCAGATACCGCTTCCTTCCTGGAAGGCGTGTTAGGGAAATAATAAAAAGGCGCTGTCGCACGAAGACAGCGCCTTTTCTTGTAGGGGCGCCACGTGGGGCGCCCGCTCTGGGATATGTACGATTTCCTGCCCTGTTTGCTAGAAGAATCATCCAAATCCCTAACGGGTCGCCCACGTGGCGCCCCCTACATACTCCGAATTACAAACTATAAAAGAGCAACCTTTCAGTCAGCTTCGCTGACAGCTCTCCTATGAAGAGAGCCACTGCGGGCCACGAGCCACTAATTATTTCACATTTTTCGTAGCATCGATGCCGAGGGCTCTCATGATGCCAAAGAATACTTCGGTGTTGTCCATGACGCCCTGGAAGTATTCCGAGCCAGGACCTTCAGCGTTGAGCGGTACGTCGTCGGCAGCATGGCATTCGTCACCGATGGTATCGGGAATGTTGGCCGGTACGAGTTCCCAGGGATCGCCGTCGTGATGGCGGGACGGATTGGCTTTTTCGACGACTGTCGATACCTGATGGTATTCGGTCTTATCGCCAGCCTGCTGAGCTTCCTGTTTGGTAACGGTCTGAGAAACAGTCGGCAGCGTCGGTTTCTGCTGGAAGTGGAAGTTTTCGTAATATTCCGGATGGTTGGCATACTGGATGGCCAGGGTGACATCGGGATCCGGATTATCCGGGAAACCATCGTGGTTGGCATCTTTGAAGGTCGGGAAGATGGAGTCGGCATAAGTGCGGACAGCTGCCAGGCCCTTCTTGCCATCCCGTTCATGGTAGGTCCCGGTAATGGAAGCGCCGTGAGCATGGTCGGCGACGACGATGATCAGGGTGTTGTCCCCGTGTTCTTTATTCCATTTCTGGGCGTATTCGATGGCCTTGTCGAATTCGATGGTGTCATACGTTGCGCGCTGCCAATCCATGGCGTGGAGCTGTTTGTCGATGGAAGCGCCTTCAATCATGGCAAAGAAGCCTTTCGGGTTCTTGCTGAGGATATCCAGGGATTTCTTGGTCATGTTAATGAGGTTCGGCTGGTCCGTATATTTGCCGAGGACTTCCGGGTTCTTGAGTATTTCACGGTCGACATAGACATTCATCGTGCTCGGATGGAACAGGCCCAGGAGCGGTTTATTATCCGGAGCGGCCATCATTTCCTTAGAATTGCTGACAAAGGTATAGCCTTTATCCTTGAATTCCTGGATGACGTTCTGGTTGTCATGGCGCTTCGAGCCCTGTTCGGACTGCGGGATGTAACGGCGCGAACCGCCGCCCATGATGACGTCCGGGCGATGATAATCTTCGAGGTATTCCGAAGCGATGTAATCCTGGTTGGCACGGCGGCGCGTATGACCGACCATGGCTGCCGGCGTGGCGTCTGTCGATTCGGCCTGGGTGATGATACCGACAGACATGCCGCGGCTGCGTTTTACGATTTCCGAAATATTTTCGACGCGCGGATCATCGAAGGGGTCTTTCGTGGAGTCTTCATAGACGCCCAAGGCGTTGACGACGGATTTATGACCTGTTGCATAGGTAGACGCCGAGTTGGCACTGTCTGTCGTCAGGGAATCGTAACCGCTGGTCGTAATCAGGCAGTTATGGGGCATTTTTTCCATGGCCAGTAAGTCATTGTACTTGCCGTTAGTCATGCCTTTGGAAATAATACGGGCCATTTCGCGGGCCTGCAGGGACATGCCGTCGCCGACGAAGAGGATGACGTTCTTGGCCTGGCGCTGAGCTTTGTCCTGAACGACGGTATAGCGGGCATCGGCCGAATTAGCGCCATCGGCATCGGTAGCCGTCGCTTTTACCGTATAGGCACCGGCTTTGGGGAAATTGACCTGATTGGCACGATATGAAATGACGCCGTTGCCTAAATCTTTAGCATCTAATTTCTGACCAAAGAATTTATCAGCCTTCTGTCCATTGACCGTAATGTCGACATTCTTCAGATTCTTTGCTTTCGATACTTCGATGTCGAAATCGAATTTGGCACCAGCCAGGAATTTCGCATTATCGACGGGAAGGATGCGGACATCTGCCGCCTGTACTCCGGGAATGAATCCTGCTAATGAGCCGCAGGCTACCATGGAAAGAATTGCTCGTTTTAACCATTGTCGTTTCATATCGTGACCTCCTGAATTTTGTAACATATTCGACACGATAAGTATAAAGTCCCTATACATAGAAAAGGTCAAATCTATGTATAATTTATGTATAATCTCAGGAAGGAGTGTATACTCATGATTTACAGCTGCATAGATATCGGTGGTACAGCCATCAAATTCGGCCTCATCGACGAAACGGGCCGGTTCCATAAGAAAGGCAGCCTGCCGACAGAAGCGGCGACGGGCGGCGGTCCGGGCATTGTCCACAAAGTCCGCTCGCTCATCCAGCGCCAGCTGGCCGACCATCCCTTAGCGGGCATCGGCATCTCGACAGCCGGCATCATCGACACGGAAAGAGGGGCCGTCGACTACGCCCTGTCCATCCCGGACTATACGGGGACGGCCTGGAAATCGCTCTTGGAAAATGAATTCCAGCTCCCCTGTATCGTCGAAAACGACACGAACTGCGCCGCCCTGGGAGAATGGTGGCTCGGCGCCGGCCGGGACATGGACTCCCTCTTCGCCGTGACCGTCGGCACCAGTATCGGCGGGGCCTTCATCGAAAAGGGCCATATCCTTCACGGAGCCTGCCGGTCTGCCGGGGAAATCGCCTATATGCGCGTCCCTGCCGGCCGCCTCCACGACGTCGCTTCGGCGACATACCTCTGCCGGGAAATGGCATGCAAAAAAGCCGCCGACCCGGAAAAGGTCGACGGCCGTACTTGCTTTGCCTGGGTCCGTCAGGGAGATGCCACGGCAGCAGCTGTCCTCGATACATTCTGCCAGAATCTGGCCGATGGCCTGGCCAATATCGCCTGCCTGTGCAATCCCGATGGCATCGTCCTCGGCGGCGGCATCATGGCCCAAGAGGATATCCTGAGGCCGAAGCTGGAAACAGCCCTGGCGGCGCGATTGCCGGCCATGATGCTGCCGCCTAAGAGACTGGCCTTCGCCAAACGGCAGAACGACGCCGGTATGCTGGGCGCGTTGTATCTATTGCTGCATCGAAAAGGCAGCTATTGATGATTCAGTTTCGTGCGGACGATGCGGGTTACTTTTTCATCGACTAAGGCCCGGAATTCCGCGTTGCTCTTATATTCCTTCAAGAGGCCGTCATACGTTTCCCGTTCGTGGGCATATTCATGGCAGACCAGGACCATATCGGCACCGGCCTTGATGGCCATGACGCCCATGTCGGCAAAGGCATAGTGCTTGGCCATGGCGCCCATTTCCATATCGTCGGAAACGATGAGTCCCTGGTAGCCGAAAGTGTTGCGCAATAAATCGGTCATGATTGGCTTGGAGACACAGGCCGGAAGATTGGGGTCCAGCGCCGGGAAGGTGACGTTCGAGACCATGATGAACATTTTCTGATTGTCTTCGCTCTTGATGAGGTTTTCAAAAGGCTTCAAATCCTGCTTCATCAAGTCATCCTTGGAACTGTTGACGCTGTCGCCGTCGATATGGGGATCCGTCTTGACTTTGCCGATGCCCGGGAAATGCTTGAGGGAACACCAGATTCCCGTCTGTTCGTAGCCGGCAATGGCTTCATGGGCGAATTGGGTCACGACGCCAGGGTCGAGGCTGTACGACCGTTCAGCCTGAGAACCGAGGTCGACGACAGGCGCAAAGTTGACGTTGATGCCCAGCTTTTTCAGGGCATCGCCCGTCGTGACGGCCCACTGTTTCGCCTGGGCCGACTGGCCGCTCTGGCCGATGGACTGTTCAGACGGTACGGGCGGGAAGGCCTTGCGCATGCGCAGGACCTGGCCCCCTTCCTGATCGAGGGCAATGAAAGGCATGACGCCGCTCTTCTTGCGGATCGTCGTGTCTATTTTTTTTGTCAAATGCTGGACCTGTTCGGGTGTATCCATATTGCGGTCGAATAAGATAACATTCCCGGCATGGCAGTATTCCAGCTGGCGCTGGCCCTGGTCGTCGATGGTCGTCCCGGCCAGGCCGATCATCATGAGCTGGCCGATTTTTACTTCCGGTGACATCTTGGCGACGAGCCGCGATGCTTCATCTTCCTGAACAGCGCCTTTAGAGGGCCCTGCCGGGCCCGCTGGCGACGGCGAACGGTCCCAGAAGAACCAGGCGCCGATGGCTGCCAGCACCAGGATAGCCAGTGCCAGGAAAATGCCGCTCTTCGTATTAGGCTTCTTCATTATATGCCAGCTCCCCGGCGATGACCGTCTGTTTTACATGGAAATCGTTGCTGTCCAGGATGGTAATGTCCGCCTGCTTCCCTTCTTCCAGAGAACCGATGCGGTCGTAGACACCGAGGGCTTTGGCCGGGTTGACCGTAGCCATGGAGACGACATCGGGAATGGAGGCGCCGGAATTGATGAGGAAATGGAGGACCACTTCGTTCATGGGGGCAATACTGGCAGCCAGGGTCCCGTCAGCCAGGCGGGCTTCACCATTCTTGACGAAGACTTTCTGGCCACCCAAGCTGGATTCGCCATCGCCCTGCAGGCAGGCCCGCAACGAGTCGGTGACCAGGATGAGGCCGTCGCGGCCTTTCATCTGATAGGCCAGTTTCTGCGCTGCCGGATGGACGTGCAAATCGTCGCAGATCAATTCACAGCAGGCGCCCTTATGGAGCAGGGCCGCGCCGACGACACCGGGTCTGCGATGGTGGAACGGCGTCATAGCATTATATAAATGCGTAACATGGCAGCTGCCGAGGGCGTCCATGCAGTCCATGGCCTGGTCGAAATCGGCCGCCGTGTGCCCGATGGACACGATAATACCGTGGTCCTGGCAGTCCTTCAGGAATTTCTTGTTCTTCAATGTTTCCGGTGCCAAGGTGATGATCTTGATGACGTCGGCATATGGTTCGAGCCAGGAAAAATCGGCAGTCTGGATATTTTCTTCCGCCTGGGAGCCTTTGTAGGCCGGGCTGATGAAAGGCCCTTCCATATGAGCGCCCAATACCTGGGCGCCGCCCTGATAGTCGTCCCGGGCCTGACGGATCCGGCTGAGGGCTTTCTCGATGCGTCCCTGTTCCATAGTCATCGTCGTCGGTACGAAGGACGTAACGCCCGTCGCCGGCAGGGCCTGCTGCATGGTCTTCAGGGCCTGGTCATCGTCATCCATAGTGTCGGCACCGGCACAGCCGTGGATGTGTTCATTGATGAATCCCGGTACGACGAAGCCGCCATTGGCATCAATGAATTCCGAGCACATGCCGGCCCGGAACTGCTTGCGCGGTACGATGCGCCAGATATCCTTTTCATACATAATGACGTGACCGTTAATGATTTCGTTCGGCAGGACAATGAGTCCGTCGATGATAGCTTTCATGTTGATTTCCTCCTAATTGTGTTCATTGCCTCCAGTATACCACAAACGGCAAGGCTGTGGAAATTGTGGATAAATGAAGTGGATAAGTTGTGTACACACTGTCAGAATGGCTATTTTATGCTTTGTCCACCTGTGTATACCTTTCCACAATGTATCCACATATTGTGCATAACTTGCCGAGAACATTTATCCACATTTTCTCAGGAATTATGCACATTATCTGCGCCATTTGTTCGTCCATTATAAATCGCGTAATCATCCCGTTTTCAGGCTGTTTTCACCGGAGGTACACATTTATCCACGAAAGTTATCCACATTTCCCCTGCGAATCCCCAAAAAGTATGCACCTGAAAAAATCAGCATAACCGTGCGCTTCACAAAAAAAATATCCACATTTCTGTCACCCTTGTGCACATGAAATGTGGATAAATTGTTCATAGATTATGGTGGAGGCTTATCCCTTAATCGACAGGGCGGCTCCAGTCAATGTGGATGCCCGTAGCCCGCCAGATATAGCACAAGGCCAGTTTCAGCATTTCCAGGCTCGATGTCGGGACGGTGCTGATGGTCTTATACTGCGCTAAATCCGTATACTGGTGCAAGACTTTTTCTGTCGTCAAATACTGGCGGGCCCGTTCATTCATGACGTCGTCGTTCAAGTGGACGCCGAGTTCTTTCGTCTCTGTATCGTATTCGATGTACCCGTTGTTGTTATCACCCGTGTGGGCAGCTACTTTAAAAATTGCCATAACAAAAACTCCTTCTTTATCGTTCTTATGTATCTTTTTCATGGGACATTTCCCAAAGAAATCCTTTCATGATGGCCGTGCGGCCAAAGCGTTTCTGCAGCTTGTCGATGGCTTCCGTCACTTTCGCCTTCGTCTCTTCATCTTCCGAGAACAAGTCGCCCTGCACCTGATAGGCCTGGAGCTGGCTGACCGTCAGGCCCAGGAGGCGGATGGGCTCATGACCTCTGCTCTTATTATACAATTTTTTTGCCGAAAAATATAACTGTTCTTCCGAACAGGTCCCTATGCTGTGCAGCGTCAAAGAGCGGGTAATGGTCTTGAAAGAGGTATAGCGTATCTTGATGGTGATGATCCGTCCCATGAGCCGGTTCTGCCGCAGCCGCCACGACACTTCGTTGGCCAGGAGGCGGAACTGTTCATCCACTTCGGCGTCGCGCGTCAGGTCATGGCTGTACGTATGCTCATTGCCGACAGACTGGGGCCGCCGCCGTACTTCCAGCGGCCGGTTATCCTGGCCCAGGGACAAGCGGTAAATCCGCTGGGCCTGATTGCCTACGATGGGCTGGAGCGTTTCGGGACTGGCCGCGGCGATGTCGCCGATAGTATGATAGCCCGCTTTTTGCAGGGCCTCTTCGGTCACCTTGCCGACGCCCCACAGGCGGCTCAGCGGCAAGGGTGCCAATATCTGCCGCTCAGTCCCATAGGGAATCCAGACCAGGCCATCCGGTTTGCGAAGGTCCGATGCCAGTTTGGCCAGGAACTTATTCGGTGCTATCCCAGCCGATGCGACGAGGCCCGTCGTCCGCCGTATTTCTTCCTTTACGGCTTTACCCATGTCGACGATATCCGGATAATGGCGCTCCATGCCGGAGACGTCGAGGAAGGCCTCATCCAGGGCCAGCGGTTCGATGAAGGGCGAGTAATGGGACAGGATCAGGCGTATCTGATGGGAAATACGCCGGTAATGGGACATGCGCACAGGCAGGAAGACGCCATTCGGACAGAGCCTGCGGGCCAGTTTCATGCTCATGGCCGAATGGACGCCATAAGCCCTGGCTTCATAAGACGCCGTCGCGACGACGCCCCGCTCCATCAGGCCGCCGACGATGACCGGCAGGCCCTTCAGGGCCGGATTATCCCGTTGTTCTACAGAAGCATAAAACGCATCCATATCGACATGCATGATCCATCGCCGTGCCATAACCATCCCTCCTCCATTCTACTTTATATTATACAACGATTGGCCGCCCTAAATATAGAGGGGCGCATTAATTCGTACAAATTATTGTTAACAATTAGACAGTCTACAGAAACACAGATTGCTTTAAAATGGCTTAGTACCGCCATTTATAAAGAAGTATACATCATTGGATTTTCATTCCGTAATATGGTAAACTATAAGAATACTAAAGAGAGGTGAAACATTATATCATGGATTTATTCCAACTGACATACTTCATCGAAGTCGCTCACAAAAAAAGCTTTACCAAAGCTTCAAAATCGCTGCACATCAGCCAGCCGTCGATCAGCAAGGGGATCAAAGCCCTGGAAGAACACTGGGGTGTCCAGCTCTTCGACCGCAAGGGGAAAAATGTAGAGCTTACGGAAACGGGTTCCTATTTGCTTCCTAAAATCGAAGAACTCATCAAGGGATTCACCCAGCTGAATGAAGAAATGGAGTCGCCACAGCTGCTCAATGCCGGTAAATTGTCCGTCGGCGTACCGCCTATGATCGGCTCTTCCGTCATCGCGCCGTTCATCGCCCATTTCATCAACAAATATCCCAAAATCGAACTGGAAATGAAGGAAGTCGGTTCCCAAGACGTCGTATTCGCCATTGATGACGGCCTCATCCAGGTCGGGTTCGTCGCCCTGCCGATTACGACAGAAATTCCTTATGAATTTTTCATCTTCCACGAAGAACCTCTCGACGTCGTTCTCTGGCCGGATCACCCCCTGGCCTCCCAGCCATCGCTGACCTTGTCGGATATCAAAGACGAAACGTTCGTCTTCTACCCAAGCGGATTCTCCCTGAATCCCTACCTGCGTTCGGCTTTCCAGGAAATCATGGCCCATCCGAAGATCGTCTGCCGTTCCAGCAACTGGGACTTCCTGGCCCAGATGGTTGCCGGCCGCCTGGGGATTTCCCTAATGCCGCACACGATCTGTCAGCGGATTTCACCGGACCTTGCCGTCTCCGTCCCCCTCGTCCAGCCCCATCTCTATTGGACCCTGGCCCTGATCTGGAAAAGCAAGGGCTATTTATCGCACCCATCCCGGACATGGGTACAGTCGTTTAAAGATTATTTCAAGGATGCCAACGCGGCCATCCAGAGTGCCGCAGCCGAACATCCTTACCTTTCAGAGGAGTAGATCACGATGTCCACATCATTGCTATCGGCAGCAGAAAAAGACGAAATTTTTTCACATCAGCATGATAACGGTCCCTTCAGCGCCCTGGCCCTGGAAACGGCCTGCCTGAACTATCTGGACCGGCTGAACCGTACCTTCCGCAATCCCCTGGCAGCCCCGGCCGACCGCCGGGCAGCCCTTAAAAAGGGGATGGCCCTGGAAGAGAAACTGTTCGAGTATATCCGCCACGAGACGCCGATCAGCTATTTTGACAGCGATTTCCGCAAACAGACGAAACAGTATATCCGCATGCGGGAAATCTATGTCGACGCCGTGAACTTCACCTTCAAGCGCCACCGCTTCTGCTTCGTCCTGGACCTGCTGCGCCTGTACAGCGAAGATCCGTGCCAGATTCTCCCTGAACGGGATATCTTTAAGGCAAAATGGGAACAAGTCCTGCTCTACGACTACCTGCTCCTCGACATGGGCCAGAAGAACACGGAAGACATCGGCCGCGAAGCCGTATCCAACGGCTATCACGAATGTGACTATACCCTGGAAATCGAAGAAGTATGGAAACAGCCGATGAAAGCCGTTCCCCGCTCCCACTTCCGCTACGTCAAAGCCGCCTTGCCCTATAGCCAGGGCGCCCGGGCCATCGCAACGTGGATGAAAGACCACGCCGCCGAACTGGCACCGGCCCTCTGGGTCGTCGATACCCAGGCCATCGAAGCCCTGCGCCAAGGACCGGACCTGACCGTCACTGATGAAGATATCGCGATTATTGAGAAAACATTTTAAAAAAAGGCTTGTTGCATGTGCGACAAGCCTTTTTTTCGTAGGGGCCGTCCCAAAGGGCGGCCCGTTGTAGCTGGCTGTTAGCAGTCAGTGGATGGTTTCAAATTTAAAAGCCATCACATTAAATGGTGTTTCAAGGCGTAGT
The DNA here is from genome assembly GCF_040096415.1 of Megasphaera intestinihominis. NCBI lineage: Bacteria > Bacillati > Bacillota > Negativicutes > Veillonellales > Veillonellaceae > Megasphaera > Megasphaera intestinihominis. The sequence continues at coordinate 21,482 of NZ_JBBMEU010000008.1, read as the reverse complement.
CTACTAGTTCGGCTTTGGTCTTGCAGTTCAATTTCTGCATGAGTCTCGTCTTATAAGTCGACACGGTCTTGACCGAGAGGTGCAGTGTGTCGCCAATGGCCGACAGGGAATGGCCATGGACCAGGGCCACGAGGACTTCCTGCTCCCGCGCCGACAGGGCCGGATGCTGGCCGGCACCATCGAGGACGCCATCGAGGAGGCTCCGGGCTTCGCGTTCACTCAGGTAGCGGTGTCCGGAAACGACAGAGCGCAACCCTTTGAAAAGTTCCGCATCGAGCGTGTCCTTGCAGAGATAGCCGTCTGCACCGAGCTGCATGAGTTCCGTGACGTACTGCTGCTCACTGTACATGGTCAGGACCAGGACTTTGACATCATAATGGCGGCGCCGGATTTCCCGCAGACAGTCGATGCCATTCATGACCGGCATGGAAAGGTCCAGCAGGACGACGTCGACAGGCGTGTCTTCCAGCCGCTCCAGGACTTCCTGTCCGTTCGAGGCTTCGGCGACGACATGGCAGTCGTCCTGAGAGGCCAGCAATAGTTTCAACCCCGTCCGCAAGATACGGTGGTCATCAGCCAAGAGAATGTTCATGTTCTTCCTCCTCACTCAAATACAACGGTAGAGAAATGGTCAGCGTCGTCCCTTTACCAGGATGGCTGTCGATGGCAAAGGTCCCGTTCAATACATCTGTCCGCTCGCGCATACTGACCAGTCCTAAATGGTTATCCAGGCGAGCCCGTTCGGCCCGGTCCGCACTGAAGCCGATGCCATCGTCGCGGACAGACAAGGTCAGCTTCGACGGCAGGACGTGGAGCCCGATGGTCACGGTATGGGCCTGGGCATGACGGGCAATGTTGGTCAGCCCCTCCTGGACCATGCGATAGCAAAACAAGGCCACTGGCCGGGACACGCGCGATATGTCGCCGTCATGATGGAAGATCACGGTCAGCCCCGGCTGTGTCTGGCGATACGTGTCCAGGTACTTTTCAATGGCTACGACCAGGCCCAGGTCATCCAGCAGGGGCGGATGGAGATTGACGGCGAGATGGCGCAGGCCTTCCAAAGTCTCGCGGGTCAAATCGCGGACACCGGCGACGAGTTCCCGGACCTTTGGCTCTTCTGTCTGGTCCATGATGAGCCGCAAATAGGCCAGCATCGATACCATGGACTGGCTCGTCTCATCGTGCAGTTCCCGCGAAATGCGGCGCCGTTCGTCTTCACGGGCAGAAAAGAGCTGGTCGATGAGCCAGATACGGGTCTTCTCCTTTTCCCGCAGGGCGGTCAGCAATTTCGAGTTCTCCCGGTCTTTTACAGCCAGGCGGTTGCTCATGACATTGAAGGCTTTCGCCAGGCGCCCGACTTCATCTTTCGTCTCGACGGGCACGCGGACACTATAATTCCCGCGGCCGATTTGGCGGATGGCCTGGGCCAGGGTCTGGACAGGCCGCAAAAAAGCCCGGGCATAGCGCGTAGCCAGTACGGAAGCTGCCAGACAGATGGCCAGGATGACCAGCATGGTCTGGACGAAGCGCTTCCACATGAGCTGCATCATCGGCCGTTCCGACAAGCCGATGCGGAAATAGCCGACCAGGCCGCCATCAATGGGATAGACGACTTCCCGTATATATCCTTCCGTACTGTCGAAGGTCACAGTCTTATCGGCTCTGTCGTGCTGCACGTCGCGCCGTTCCGGCAAGCCCTTTGGCAGGCCGTCCGTAAACGTGCTGGCCAGGATACGGCCATCGGGATAAGTCACCAGGATATACCGCACCTGGTCATTCGTCTGCTGAGCATGGAGCAGCTGTTCCGTCATGGCAAAGCGGTCATCGACGAGGATATCGTTACTGATGACCTGACTGATTGAGGCCGCCAGTTCCCGCCCGGATGTATCGAGTTCGTAATTCATATAGGTGCTCGTCGAGTAAAGGAACAGGGAAGCAGCCAGCAGGCCGCAGACAAAGATTGTGCCGACGATGAGGGCGTTAAATTTTACATAGAGTGTATAGTTTCTCATATCAAGTCCCTGCCAATCGTCTCTGTTCCGCATACTGCCGCTTGAACTGCTCATAAGCCGCCGTATCGGGAGCTACGAAGCGGTCGATGACAATAGTCTTCATGGACCGCGATAAATCGGGGTTTTCGTGCATCGTATAGAATATCCGCCGCAAGGACGCCTTTTCTTCCGAGTCCAAGCTGCTGCGCACGACGATAGGCCCTGTCGGCGCTTCCGGCATCTTTTCCAGCACCCGCACCTGCCGGGCCAGCTGGGGATTCGTCTGCTCTATGAGCTCATAAATCTGGCTGTCCACGCCAGCCGCGTCGGCCAAGTGATTGGCCACGGCCCAGATGGACTTGTCATGGCCGTGAGTGAAGAAGAAGCGCTTAAAGAACTGCTCTGGCGTCGTCCCCTGCTGGGCCAGGCGGAAAGTAATGGCCAGGCAGCCAGAATAGCTCAAGGGGTCCGTAAAAGCAAAGACCCGCCCCTGGAGCTGGTGTTTATCGGTGATGTCGCTGTCTGCGGCCGTAATGATGTACGTCTGATAATACGACGAGCCATTCGTTTCGGTCATGGCCAGCAGTTCAATGGGCTCATGACCTTGATAAGCCGCATAGGCCCCAGTCGAAGAAAAGGCCACGTCGGCATCGCCATTGGCCAGCAGCGTATTCAGTTCTTCATAGGTCCGGCGCTGGATGAGGATGGCCGGCCGGTTTTCCTGCTGCGAAATATAATTGACGATCTGCTGGTATACCTGCCGCGTTTCCTTCGGCGACATGACCGACGCAAAGGCGATGCGCAGCGGCTTCGTATCCGGTTCCTCTGCAGCCGGATGCGTATCCTGAGGCTGGGTGAAGTCGATATAGCCCTGCGGACGGGCACAGGCTGCGCAGAACAAAGAAAGCATGACCAGCACGATCAGTGAAAGGACCCGTTTCATCTGTTACCTCCATAAATCATTACGTTTACTATATCATACAGGATGGAGATGCGCAAAAAGAGGTTGTCACATTAAGACAACCTCTTTCAGATTAACGAATCAATCTTCTTTCGGTTTGGCGTTCCATACGAGGAGGGCCAATACGGTCGAAGCGATGGCGGCACCGACCCAGAATTCCGTAGCCATGCCGAAATCATAGGTCTTGACGCCGTTGACGACGGTAATCGTCATGAGCTTCCCAGTGATGAATTCCTGGATAGCTGCACCGGCATAACTGAGCAGGCCGATCATGCCCATGGCTGCCCCGGTGACGCGCTTCGGTACGATATCGACAGCCATGAGGCCGCCCATGTAGCAGACCAGGGCGCCCATCGTGAAGCCGTAGAAGGTCATGCACAGCATATCCATGGTGAACGACTGCGGTGCCCAGAGGAAACCGGCAATCGACAAGGAGTAGAAAATCCCGTACAGCAAGGCCGGCATGTTGCGCTTGTGGTTAAAGAATTTGTCAGAAATGACGCCGCACAACAGAGCCCCGAAGATACCGGCTACCTGCATGTAAGCCATGACGCCGGCAGCGCCCATGATGTCATAGCCCTTCTGCGAGGTCAGATAGACGACGCCCCAGCTTTCGATGGCATAGCGGGCAATATAGACGCAGAGCGAGGACAAGCCGAGGATCCAGACGGCCGGATTCTTGACGACAGCATTCCACTGCATGGCACCGACGGATTTTTTCTTTTCTTCGTCGATCTGTTCCTGTGTCTTTTCCCCATAGTAGACAGCCCCATTCGGCAGGCCCTGCGTTTCCGGGCGGTCACTCATGCCAAAGTAGATGAAGACCGTACCGACCAGGGAAATGATGCCGGCCGAAATGAATCCCATAGACCAGTTATACATGGAGACGATGGCAGCAATGGCAAAGTAAGCGAAAGAAGAGCCGAGATTGTGGCTCGTGAACCAGATGCCATATAAGGTCCCGCGTTGTTTATTGCTGAACCACTGGTTAAGGGAAACGATAGACGGCCCGGCACCATACGACTGGAACCAGCCATTAAAGCCCCACAAGACGGCCAGGGGGACAAAGGAATTGACCAGCCCCATGCCGACCATGGTAAGTGAGGAAATGAACAGGCCGAATGAGAAAAACCGTTTATTGTTCATCCGGTCTGCCAGGAAGCTGTTGGTGAACTTCCCAAGACCGTAGGTCACAAAGAAAATAGAACCGATGATACCGATTTCCGTCGGCGTGACGATCCCCGAAGCCAGGAGCGGCTTCTTGATGACCGAGTAACTCTGGCGGATGATGTAGTAAAAGGCATAGCCGATGGTAATGGACGCAAAGACGCGCCAGCGCATGGCATTGAATTTCTTCTTAATCGCCGCGGCATCCGTCATCTGCGGAGCATCCGGAGCGGTCTTGAAAAAATTCCAAATCAGGTTGAACATAGTGAAAAACTCCTTCCGTTGCAAAAATCCGTAATCATAATTCCGCAATTTACGGTTTCTATTATAAGGAACGGATTTTGCTGACGGTAGCCGAAAAATTCTGATTTTTCTGTAGGATTTTTTCTGACATTACATGACGCGTTTGGCTCCGATGTAGCGGGCAGCCCAATAACTGCTGTCCATATCGGAGATGCTGACGCCATCGCTGGCGGCATTGATGAACTGGTGATTGCCGATATAGATGCCGACGTGGGAAATGCCCGAGTCGTACGTCGAGAAGAAGACCAGGTCGCCAGGCTGCAGGTTAGCCATGGAAATGGAATAACCTACGCCATACTGTTCGTCGGCACTGCGCGGCAAGTCGATGCCGGCTGCCGAATAGACGTAGCGCGTGAAGCCGGAGCAGTCGAAGCCGGACGGCGTCGAACCGCCAAAGATATAGGGAACGCCGATATACTGGTTGGCAATGTCGAGGATATGCGTAGCCGCCGGACTTTCGACGCGGGCCAGGCCATTATATCCGCCATTGCCGAAACGGCGGATAGGACCGTTGGGCAGGCCCTGCCCGGTAAGGGCATAAAAAGTCGACTGGCCGACGATGCCGTCCGTTTCCAGCCCATGGTCGGCCTGGAACTGGCGGATGGCCTGCTCCGTCCCGACGCCAAAAACGCCATCGACATCGACGGTATAACCATTATTGGCCAGTGCCTGCTGGATCACGCGGACTTCATTGTCTGCCGTAACAGCCGGCAAAGCGTCCGAAGCCGCCCCTCCCTGCGAAGTCCTGTTTTCCGGCATGGCTTCCCCCATGAGGGCTTCATACGTAGCGGCGCCGATGATGCCATCACAATCCAGTCCGTGGTCTGCCTGGAACTGACGGACTGCGGCCTGGGTCGAATCGCCATAGTCGCCATCCGCATCCGTATCATAACCATGCGCCGTCAAAGCCTGCTGGATTTCAGTAATCTGATGTCCCTTGTCACCGGGATGGAACGTCGCACCAGCCACCGACAGGGACGTCATGAAGCACACCCCCAGCATAACGGCTATCTTCTTTGTCGTATCCATGGAATACCCCTTTCCCAAATTTGTAACATAGATAATTAATTATACCATTTTTTTCGCCACATTTATAGTATGGGGCCATTGTCGCACGAAGGCTTATACCATCATGCGAGATTCCTTTCACTTTATAGCTTGTAGTACGGAGTTTGTAGTTTTTAGCGAAAACCTTTAAATTTAAAGCCATCTGCTGACGGCAAAAAAGGAACTGTCGCACGAAGATTTTTGCCATCATGCAAGGCCCCTTTTACTTTATAGTTTGTAGTACGGAGTTTGTAGTTTGTAGAAGATTACTTTAAATCTTTTACCATTTGCTGCAAACTAAAAACTACAAACTTAAAGCTCAAAAAGAGGCTGTCTTAATGCGACAGCCTCTTTTTTTTACATACGGATTTTATTAGAATTTGCCAGCTTTGGCAGCGCCTTCTACGGCTACAGCTACGGCTACGGACGCGCCAACCATGGGGTTGTTGCCCATGCCGAGGAAGCCCATCATTTCTACGTGAGCCGGTACGGACGAAGAACCAGCGAACTGTGCGTCGCTGTGCATACGGCCCATGGTATCGGTCATGCCGTAAGAAGCCGGGCCGGCAGCCATGTTGTCCGGATGGAGTGTACGGCCTGTGCCGCCGCCGGATGCAACGGAGAAGTATTTCTTGCCCATTTCGATACATTCTTTCTTATATGTACCGGCAACGGGGTGCTGGAAGCGGGTCGGGTTGGTCGAGTTGCCCGTAATGGAAACGTCGACGCCTTCGTGGTGCATGATAGCGACGCCTTCGCGGACATCGTCGGCACCGAAGCAGCGGACATTGGCCTGTTCGCTCTTGGAATACGGGATTTCACGGACGATGTTCAGTTCACCCGTTTTGTAATCGAACTGGGTCTGAACATAGGTGAAGCCGTTGATACGGGAAATGATCTGAGCAGCGTCTTTGCCGAGGCCGTTGAGGATGACGCGGAGAGGCACTTTACGAGCCTTGTTGGCATTGCGGACGATGCCGATAGCACCTTCAGCAGCTGCAAAGGATTCGTGGCCTGCGAGGAAGCAGAAGCATTTCGTTTCATCCTGCAAGAGCATCGCTGCCAGGTTGCCGTGGCCGCGGCCGACTTTGCGGTCTTCAGCAACCGAACCGGGGATGCAGAAGGACTGGAGGCCGATGCCGATAGCTTTCGCAGCTTCTACAGCCGTGCGTGCATTGGTCTTGATGGCGATAGCGGCGCCAACGGTGTATGCCCAGCCGGCATTTTCAAATGCGATAGGCTGTACGTCTTTGACGATTTTATAGGGATCCAAGCCGGCAGCTGCACAGATATCGCGACATTCTTCAACGCTGCCGATACCGTATTCTTTCAGTACGCCGAGGATCTTATCAATTCTTCTGTCGTAGCTTTCAAATAATTCCATGTTTTTGCCCTCCTATTGCTGTCTCGGATCGATATACGAAGCTGCTTCTTCAAAGCGGCCATAATGGCCTTTTGCGTCTTCCATGGCTTTTGCCGGTTCAACGCCTTTCTTGATGGCTTCCATCATTTTGCCGAGGTGGATGAATTCATAGCCGATGACCTGGTTGTCTTCATCGAGTGCCATGCGGGTGACATAGCCTTCGGTCATTTCCAGATAACGCGTGCCTTTGGCTTTCGTACCGAACATGGTGCCGGTCTGGCTGCGCAGGCCTTTGCCGAGGTCGTCCAGGCTGGCGCCGATGGGGAGACCGCCTTCGGAGAATGCCGTCTGGGTACGGCCATAGACGATCTGGAGAAAGAGCTGGCGCATAGCGACGTTGATAGCATCGCAGACCAGGTCGGTGTTGAGGGCTTCAAGAAGCGTTTTGCCCGGAAGGATTTCCGAAGCCATAGCAGCAGAATGAGTCATGCCGGAACAGCCGATAGTTTCAACGAGGGCTTCTTCGATGATGCCGTCTTTGACGTTGAGGGTCAGCTTGCAGGCGCCCTGCTGCGGAGCACACCAGCCTACACCGTGGGTCAGACCGCTTACATCTTTGATTTCCTTTACCTGTACCCATTCGCCTTCTTCCGGAATCGGTGCCGGTCCGTGATATGTGCCTTTCGTGACGGGACACATATTCTTAACTTCTGTTGAATATAACATGTTCTCTTCACCCTTTCAAAATGTATGAGAAATAAAAAGTAGCACGTATAGGACTCAGTCCTTCAACTGGTCGTATATCTGTGTGAATAAAGCGCGATACATGCTGCCTTTGCGCCACAAGAATGAAAATGCGTGCATGACGGAAAAATCCTTGACGACAATGCGCCGCAGCGTCCCGTCAGCCAGTTCTTTCTGAACCGATTTTTCATATAGAAATGCAATACCGCAGTCGCGGCAGGCCAGCCCTTTGACGGCTGACAAGCTGCCTACTTCATAGCGGGCCGGGAAATGTTCCAGTGTGTACCCCTGTTCTGCCAGCTTATGTTCTAAAATCCGGCGGGCGCCGGCATGGCGTTCGCGGACGATGACCCGATAGCGCATGAGTTCAGACAGTGTCATTTCCTCCGGCGCTTCATAGCCTGTGCCGCAGACAGCGACAATCGGTTCATTAGAAAATAAGAGCGATTCATAGCACCCCTGGTCAAAGGAGCTTTCGACGATGGCGAAATCAATGGCACCATCATCCAGGGACTGGAGCAGTTTTTCAGCATCGGCAATTTCCATGCGGAGATTCATATCGTCGTTATGCTTGAGCAGGTCAGCCAACTTATCGAGAATCCCCACGCCAGCCGTTGGCGTCGCACCAAAAGACAAGGAGCGGTTATGCTGCAAATCACGGAGATGCTCTTTCAAGATGGCATCGTCATGGCTGATGGCAGTCACGGCATTCCAAAGGATGTGACCAGCCTGGGTCAGCTGCAGGTGTTTCCCCTTGTAACTAAAGAGTTTGGTCCCGTATTCGCGTTCTAAATAGCGAATATGCTGAGAAACGGCAGGCTGTGTGATGTGCAGTTCCGCAGCAGCCCGGGTATAGTTCATGTGACGGCAAACGCACAAAAATGTATGGATACGAAAATCTAACATAGCACCCTTTCCTTTCTTTGCGTTTTCCATAAGATAATTTTATGATATTTCAAAATTTTTATCAAGAAAAAAGTGGGCATTTTATGTATACACATGGGACGACTTCGCTCCCATCGATTTCGATGCCGGCCCGTTTCCGTCCGCTTGTAGTAGACGAGGCCCTCATGGTATAATAAGGATAAACGATTAACTTATCAAATACAAGAAAGGATGAATCATTATGATGAAAAAAATGACGACACTCTGCGCGTCCCTGCTCCTGGCCCTGGGCTGCCTGACAGCCAATGCCATGGATTCCCAGACCCTAGTCAATAATCCCAGCCGTTACCGGGTCATCAGCACCAGCCCGGACGGCATCGTCTATGCCGATATGGATTCCCTCCGGGCCATGCAGACCATGGACTATCCAAACAGCATCGAAAACATGAACCTGACGCTGTACGTCGAAAAATACGCCGGCATCCGCGACGACCTGGTCTTCCAGATGGGCCAGGAAATCCACCAGATCAACGAATACAAAGCGGCCCTGCACGCCAACAAGCGCAAAGGGACATACGACCTGAAAGCCGATCTGACCAAGGTCTACCGGCCCGATGGAACAGACTATGCCGTCAAGATCGACACGGTCCAGTTCAAAAACGTCCGCGACATGTACACGGCCCTGCATCACTTTGCCGCCCTCACGCCGCAGAAGGATTAGTGGCTCGTGGCTAGTGGCTCGCAGTGGCTCTCCTTATAGGAGAGCTGTCAGCGAAGCTGACTGAGAGGTTTCTCTATCAACATCGTTTACAGAAAAGGGGCTGTCGCATGTGCGACAGCCCCTTTTTGAGTTTTAAGTTTGCAGCAAATGGTAAAAAATTTAAAACCATCCCCTGGCCACTAGCTGCTAACCACCAGCCACTTAAAATATTTCCCTCCGGCCCGCAGCTATTGTATAATAGAGGCAATGAATCTTTATTATATGAAATGAAGGGGACCTGACATGACGAATGAAAAATATATGAATATGATCCGCAACAATCCCTATGTAATCGACCGCATCGAAAATCCGTCGGAAGAAATGCAGCTCCTGGCTGTCCAGATGAACGGCCTGGCCCTGCAATACATCAAGCATCCTTCCGAAGCCGTCCAGAAAGCCGCCGTCGCCAACACGGCGCGGGCCATCCAATTCATCGACCATCCCTCGGAAGACATGCTCCTGCAAGCCGTCCAGTCCGGCTGGAACAACTTGAGCTATATCAAAAATCCGTCACCGGAACTCATCGACGCCGCCCTGGAACAGTCCGGCTGGGCCATCAAATACGTCAAAGACCCGGACGAAGACCTGCAGCTGCGGGCCGTAGAAAAGAATTACGACGCCATCAAATACATCCAGCATCCGACACCGGCCGTCCAGCTGGCTGCCATCCGCGGCAATTACGAAGCCCTGCGCTACATCGAAAAACCGACAGAAGAAGCGAAAGAACTGGCCATCAGCGAAAATGAACAGGCCATCCGCCTCATCCCGGACATCAGCAAAGAAGAGTTCCTCCACTTCCTCAGCCGCAACGTCCTGGTCAGCAAATATATGCCCAAGGGCATTTCCCTGACGCCCGATGACTGGCGCAACACCTTCAAGGCCGTCTTGTCCCGGGATGACGTGCCGGAAGACTACGTCCGCAACTTCATTACCTGCAGCGCCGTCGACCTGACGCCAGCTGATAAAGTCCTCCTCGTCGACGATTGCGGCAGCAAGAAGGCCCGCCGCATCACAGTAGATGAAAAATTGACATTGAAATAGGAGCGAAATCATGAACTTTACAGATACTTTCAAAAGCGTAGAATTAGTCCTCAAAGCCGGCGAAGTCCCACTGCTCGTCGGCGAAACGGGTATCGGCAAGACCTCCCTGGCCCGGGAACTGGCTGCCAAGAACGACTGGAGCCTCGTCGGCATCGACGGCAACCTCCTCAAAGAAGGGGAAATCGGCGGCCTGCCTACGGTCGAAGCGGGCACGACGATTTACGCCGTTCACCATAAACTCCGCAAAATCGACGAAGAAATCGCCAAGGGCAAGACGGTCCTCTTGTTCATCGACGAAATCAACCGCTGCGACCACGCCGTCCAGCAGGAACTGATGAACCTCATCCTCAACCGTGAAATCAACGGTTACGTCTTATCACCGTCAGTCCATATCATCGCCGCCATGAACCCGGCCGATTCCTACGACTACGAAGTCGTCGAAATGGATGCGGCCCAGCAGAACCGCTTCGTCTGGCTGTATATGGAAGCCGATTACCTGCAGTGGCTCGATTGGGCCTCGACAGCGGGCATCGAAGAAAAAGTCATGGAATTCATTTCCACCTTCCCGGAATACCTGGACAAGACCAACGAAGACGATATCAATGCGACGCCGCGCAGTTACGAACGCATTTCCAAGCTGTACTACATTTATAAACAGGACCCGTCGGCCATCCCGCAGGGCGTCTTCTACAACGTCATCCGCGGCAACGTCGGCAAACTCATCGCCCAGGAATTCGTCCATTTCGTCACGTCCGACGCCCAGCCCCTCATCGCTTATGACGACGTCTTCGGCGGACCGTCCCTGGCCCCGGCCCTGTCCAGCCGGATTGCCAGCGAAAGCCACACCCGCCTCTATCTGGCTGCCAAGAATATCCTTAAACAGCTGGAACATGAACTCCGCCTCGACGACAGCCAGGCCCAGGTGCTCCTGTCCCGCTTCGTAGCCTTCCTGGCCCTCTACCCGGTCGACCTGCGCCTCGGCGTCATGAAGGACATGAAATCCGCCAACCCCAAAGTCTATGCCTGCGCTTTGGATAACGACGACTTCATCGACAGCTACTTCGCCGCCTTCCGCTCCCTGCGATAACAGCTTATGGAACAGTCACTGCCCATTGCGGCCAATCTACTCTATCAGCAGGCATCTATCGTAGCCGACGCCGTCCTCGCCGAACAGCGCCGGACAGGGAGCGTCCCGGACGTGCCGGCCGATTTCCAAAAGAAATTCTACGCCTTCCTGGACCGCATCACCGGTCACTTGATGGAAGACAAAGACAATTTCTTCGGCTATTTCCTCTTCCAAATGGTCAAGGACATCCGCTTCGACATGGCTTCACCGACGGGGACCAACTTCAAGGGGACGCGGTATCACCTCTATTTCAACCCCATGCTCTTCCTGCCCCTGTCGCCGGAACAGATGGAGAGCACCATCAAGCACGAAATCCTCCACGTCGTATCGCTCCACCTCATCCGGGCCAAAGAACTGCGGCAGCAATACAGCAAGCTGGCCGTCAATCTGGCCATGGACGTCGTCGTCAACACCTACCTCGACCACCTGCCGCCCTTCTCGACGACCCTGGAATGGGTGAACATGAACTATGCCCTGCTATTAAAGCCCTTTGAAAGCCTGGAATACTACGTCGATAAGATTCAAGGCGCCCTGGACCTGCGGACCGACAAGAAGGACCTGCCCGAATCGGACAGCGATTCCGACGAATCCATCGCCGTGTCCTACGACCCGGCCAAGACCCATGATTTATGGGACGAAGGCGACGACATCGACGAAGAGACGCTGCGCAAATTCACAGAAAAATACATCGACGCGTCATGCAAAGGCGAACTGTCGAACTATCTGGAAAGCATGATTGCAGCCCTGAAAGATGCCCAGGAAGATCTGCCCTGGCACTGGTACCTGAAGAAGCTCGTCGGCTCCGTCACCAGCACCTGGAAAAAGACGACCATGCGCCGCAACCGCCGCCAGCCAGAACGGCTGGACCTGCCGGGCTGCCTGCGCTCCCATACGGCCAAAATCCTCATCGGCCTGGACATCAGCGGCAGCATCACCGACGCCGAATTCCGCCAGGCCATCGGCGAAGTCCTGCACCTGGTCCGCTGCTACAACCATGAAATCATCGTCGCCGAATGTGACGATGAAATCCGTCGCACCTACCGCATCCGCACTATAGACGACGTCCGCGGCCGCCTGGACATCCGCGGCGGCACAGCCTATTCCCCGGTCTTCGCCTATGCCAATACACAGCGCGTCGACCTCGTCGTCTACTTCACCGACGGCAAAGGCGAAGAAAAACTCCAGACGCCGCCCAAAGGCTACAAAGTCCTCTGGGTCCTCTCGGGCAAAGGAGATAAACTCTCCCTGAAAAAGCCCTTCGGCCTGGTCAAACGCTTGACCAAACTTCCAGAATACGACCCGTCCCTCGACTTCGACGACGTAGAAAAAGGCGGCTTCTCCATGAACCACCAGGAAGGGATCAGTATGCCGTGAGTAAAAAGGCGCTGTCGCACGAAGACAGCGCCTTTTTGAGTGGCTAGTTGTTAGTAGCTCGTGGCTCATAATTCGTAAAACCTGCCATTATACTCGAATGGGCTGTGGCGAAATCTCCCTAGCGGGCTCGCCACGTGCGAGCCCCTACGTGCGGCCGCTGGCCGCTTTTTGCGACCTGCAACCGGCCGCCTGCGGCCTGCGTTTATTTTCTCATCACCGATAAAAGAGAGCATTTTATTTTCGTTTACTTCGTTTCCTGTTTTAGCGAATCAAAAATGTAACGCCAATGCAACGAAAAAACTTTCGTTGCATTGGCGACTTCATTCAATGATTATTCTCCAGGAACGAAAGAAACGGGAACATTGACGATTATCGTCATTTATGTTATGCTACATATAGAAAAAGGTGTTGCCCGGAAACGGTCAGCCCCATTGTTTAACGAAGTAATCGCCTAGAGTTGTGGAGCTGCAAGGCGATTATTTTTTTATTACAAAGTTATCCATGGGCTTCACCCCATTTCTGGGGCTTGATTAACCGCCTGCCGTTTGGCAACACCTTGGTTCAGTATAGCTAAAAATATAAAATTTGTCAAAAAAGAGCTTGTCGCACAATTTTACGTGCGGCAAGCCCTTTTGGCGTTTCTGATGGATTCAGTTAAAATAATTTTTCGTAGAGATAACGGATATCGTCCAGGGACAATTCCTTGCAGTTGTTGACTAAGAGACGGGTCTGCTGGCTTCCGGCTTTTACCAGGAAATCGAGGTCTTCTTTTTTGACGCCGAATTCGTCGAGTTTCGTCGGGATATGGACTTTGGCGACGACATCTTTGATTTCAGAAATGATATAATCGGCTTTGCTGTCTGCTGTTTCTGCATATTTTTCAGGATAGACGGCATCGCAGAGAGCGGACAGCCGTTCTGTGCAGGCATCTTTGTTGAATTCCATGACATGCGCAATCAGGATAGCATTGGAAACACCATGGGCAATGTGGTATTTGCCGCCTAACGGATAGGAGAGGGCATGGACAGCGGTCGTACCGGAACCGGTAATGGCAACACCACCGTAAAAAGCGCCGATGAGCATTTCCGTCTTGGCATCCATATTATCGCCATCCGCATAGGCTTCACGGATGTTATGGAAAATCTTCTTGGCCCCTTCAATCGCATAGGTATCGCTGAGAATCGTCGCCTTGTTTGACGTAAAACATTCGACGACGTGAGCCAGGGCATCGACGCCAGTGGCAGCCAGGACTTTCGGCGGCAAATGGCGGATCATTTCGGCGTCGAGGATGACATAGTCCGGAATCATGCAATTATTGACGATGCCTTGTTTAGACTGTTCTTCCGGGATGGCGACAATGGAATTGCAGGTTGCTTCCGAACCGGTCCCGCAAGTCGTCGGGATCATCAGGGATTTGATATATTTCTTGGCAATCGTCGGATCTTTCAGCAAGTCGCGGACGCCATAGTCGGCACCGATGACGATGCTGGCCAGCTTAGCCGCATCCATGACGCTGCCGCCGCCTACACCAATGACCAAGTCGATATTGGCAACACTGACTTCATCGATGACGCGTTCCACATCCTGGTAGGAAGGTTCCGAAGCCAAATCATCGATAACCGTCAATTTTACAGCCGAGCAAATTTCTTCGACCCGTTTCGTAAGGCCCGCTCCTCGGACTGCCTTATCGGTAAACAGCAAGACGGACTGTGCCTTTTCCCGCTGCAATACTTCATTGATTTTTTCTACACTACCAGGGCCGGCATAAACCACGCCCGGAATGGTCAACTGACATTGTTTCATAGTATAAAAGCCTCCTTAATATTGAATCATGCAGTCTTTTCTTCCACTTTCATTGGTTCAATTTTACCTAAATAAAAAATGTAATTTAATACTGCACCTAATAACAATAATGCAGTGAAGAGCATCGCAAATTCAAAATGCCCCGTAGCCCCGACAATAAAACCAGTAACAATCGGTCCAACTACGCCACCAAAATTAGCAACACAATTTTGAATCCCAGCAACAATGCCTGTCGTGGTGCAATCTCACTAGGGATAGCCCATGTCTGAGAAGCAGCAATAACAGTACCGGATTTAGCACAACACAATAAGAACAGTGTTACATAAATAGATTCAGTTACGGCCGCAAACCCAATGGTAGAAGCTAAAATCAAGCCACCACACAGAAACATTTTTCGTGTTTTTGTTAATGAGAATTTGCCAGATGAAACGATTTTATCCGAAGACCAGCCTGCAATAACTTCAACAATAGCACCACAAAGTAATGGCAACGAAGCGGCAAAACCCATTTGAGCAAAGCTAAGACCTCTATCTTTCATTAAATACATCGGTAACCAAGTGATAAAAAAATAGGAACTATAGTTAGTTGCAAAAAAGCCAATACACATTGCTTGCATATTTCTAAACTTTAACAATTCATACCATTTACAAGGCATCGCCTTATTGCTTGTTTCATCAGTATCCTGCCCCGACTTAATATATGCCAGTTCGGCAGCATTGACATGCTTATTTTTCGCTGAATCATCTTTAAAAAATGCAAACCAAACAATTGCCCAAATAATCCCCAATACGCCAAGGATAGCAAATGTACCACGCCAGCCAATTTGAATCATCAACCAAGTCAAAATAGGAATCCCAAAAGCTCCACCGAATTTTTGTCCACTATCGAAAATACCTCCAACAGTAGCTCGTTCACTTTTCGGGAACCACTTTCTAGTAATCGCCGCATTACTGGGATATGCACCAGCTTCACCAACGCCTAAAATCATACGCATACCTAAAATAGATTTAAATCCAGTAGCTAGCCCGGTTAATGCGGTAGCAATAGACCACCAAAGTACGGACATGCCCAAAGCTTTGCGTTGCCCAAACTTTTCTGATACAAATCCAGCCGGAATCTGAAGCAACGCATAACAAAGAAAGAAGGCCGACATAACCATGCCCATTTCTTCAGTTGTTATAGAAAGATCTTGCATAATATGAGGTGTAGCAATAGCCAATGTTGTTCTATCAATAAAGTTAATAGCGATAGCTGCCCACATCAATCCACAGACAATCCATCTAACATGAGTTCTTTTTTGTTTTGTAGCTTCCAAAGCTGTCATGCTCATCGAAGACATTCTTATCACCTTTTATACCTTTTTGTTCTTACGGACATGAGAAAACGCTAAGAAATATATTTTCTTTTCCAAGTATATAAGTGGTAAGACTATGGTATAATGAAATCCAGATTAGGCTCTACCTTTTCTGTGAAGCTCTCTTGATGATTATGTTTTCCAGGCGCAATCATCAAGAGAGTTTTTCATATTACCATCACCTTACTTATTCCAACGGGGATGTTCGTAAGCCTTCGGATTGCAAACTTTATCCCATTTTTGACCACTTATAACAGCAACGGTTCCTTCTGCTGCGAGTGTTGCCACTCCAGAAGCAGCTTCCCGTGTCTGGCCAGCCATATGTGGCGTAACGACAATATTATCGTGATGGAAAATCGGATCTGCCGGGTCAATCGGTTCATGTACAACAACATCCGTACCGGCACTGTGAATCCAATTTTCATCCAAAGCTTTGTTTAAAGCAGCTTCGTCTACAATCCCACCACGAGCGCAGTTTATCAAGATTCCATCTTTTTTCATCATTCTTAATTCTGCTTCCCCAATCATATTTTTTGTCTGCGGGGTCAATGGCGTATGGATAGAAACAACGTCTGCTTCTCGCAAAATATCGTGCATATCTTCACGATACCCATATCCTTGCGCTTCAACAATTTCTTTTTAATGAAAGGATCATAAACCAGAACCTTCATCCCAATACCAGCAGCCATGCCAGCAAAAATACTGCCAATATGACCATACCCAAGCAATCCCAGCGTTTTTCCACCTAATTCATAAGCTTTATAGGAACTGCGGATACCAAAATTTCCTTTGCGCATTTCTCTATCACTGCGCATCATATCTTTAGCACAAGCAAACATCATTGCCATGGCATGTTCTGCAACAGACCGACTATTAGCACCAGGAGCAATAACGACAGGAATCCCTAATTCAATAGCCGCTTCAACATCGACATCGTCAACACCAACGCCAGGGCGACCAATAACCTTTAATTTAGGGCATTGTTCCATTGTTTCACGATCAATAGAGCCAATCCGAATAATAACCCCATCCGCATCTTTTAATTCTGGTAACATAACTTTAGGATCGCCACTATTCGTAATAACGACATCTACCCCAGCATTTTCAAGAACAGCCATACCATCATCATGAAGACGATGTGAAATTACAACCTTAGCCATGAGTTACATCTCCTTGCCTTTATTATTCATACAGTTTGAAAACATCTTCCAGCGCTTTTTTAATAGCCGGATCCGTGCAGTTCGACGGCTGGCGAGCCGGTCCTACGTGATAGCCGCGCATGTTGACAGCTAATTTAACGACCGAATTCGGATTGCCCATCTGCATGACATTGCGGAAAGCTCTGATTTTCTTCTGCGATTCATTGGCCTTTTCGATGTTGCCTTCTTTCCAGTAGTTATAGATGCTGACCATCAATTCCGGGAAGACATTGGAGCAGCCCGAAATGGCACCGGTACCGCCGGCCATGAGGGCCCAGAGGATGAGGGAGTCACTGCCGGCCAATACGTTAAGGCGGGGATCTGTATTTTCGATGTATTTCAGCATGTTGTCGAAGTTGCCGCTCGAATCTTTGATGCCGATGATGTTTTCATATTTTGCCAGGGTCTTGACGGTTTTCCAGTCAATGGAATTGCCTGTCCGCGCCGGGATGTTGTACAACAAAATCGGCATATCGACGGCTTCGGCAATGGCACTGTAATGTTCAATCAAGTCAGCCTGTGAAGCCTTTACAAAATATGGGGTGATGATAGATAAGCAATCGACACCGCCCATCTGCTGGACTGCTTTGGACAATTCAATTGTTTCTTTCGTCGTAACACAGCCCGTGCCGGCATAGACGGGGACGCGACCCTGGACGGCTTCGACGGCAGCTTCGATGATTTCCAGTTTTTCTTTAGCCGAAAATGCATAGAATTCGCCGTTCGTCCCCAGCGGGAAAATCCCATGGACGCCGGCTTTGATTAAGTGGTCGATAAAAGCCTGGTATTCTTTTTTGTTGAATTCTTCCGTTTCCGTCAACGCCGTAACAACCGGTGTAATCAAACCTTCTGCTTTAAACATAATGTATCTCGCTCCTTTGTGAATATATGTAAAATTTAATGTTCTGCAAATCGTTTTCCTAAATCGACGGCATAGCACATGCTGTCCGCCTTGGCAATGCCCTTGCCGGCAATATCGAAGGCCGTGCCATGATCGACGGATGTCCGGATGATGGGCAGGCCCAGCGTGACATTGACGCCGGAATCAAAGGCTACCATTTTCATGGGGATATGTCCCTGGTCATGGTACATAGCAACGACGATGTCGTAGACGCCATTATAGGCTTTCAAGAAGACCGTATCCGGCGGGACCGGCCCATCGACATCGAGGCCTTCCTGCTGGGCCGCCTGGACAGCCGGGATGATTTCATCAATTTCTTCCCGGCCAAAGAGCCCGGCTTCGCCGCTGTGGGGATTCAAGCCGGCAACAGCGATTCGCGGCGTTTCGACGCCCAACTGCTTCATCGCCTTATCGGCCAGATGAACACATTCCAGCACCCTGGCTTTCGTCGCTCTGTCACAGGCTTCCCGCAGGGAACAGTGAGTCGATACGTGGACGACAGACATGTGTTCGCTCCAAAGCATCATTGTATAAGATTTCGTCTTCGTCAGGGTAGCGAAGATTTCCGTATGACCGTCGAAGTTGTGACCGCCTTTATGGAGGGCTTCCTTATTCAAGGGAGCCGTCGTGACAACGCGGATATCGCCTTTCAAAGCATCAGAAATGGCCCGGGCAATATATTGATACGCCGCATCACCGGCAACGGGTGATACCTGCCCGATTTCAATATCTTTGCCGATAGCCAGGTCGACGACAGAAATGACGTTGATTTTCCCTGGCTGGAAGTCCTGTACCTTTTCAATGCGTACCAGCTGCGTCGTCAGCTGAAGCCGTTGATGATAGTATTGAAGCACGTCGTAGCTGCCATAAATCAAGACATATTGTTGGTACTCCGTTTTAGCATCTATAGCTTTAAGGGAAATCTCCGGCCCGATACCAGCCGGATCGCCCATGGTAATGCCTACAAAATTTACTGCCACTGTACCTCCTCCTTTGTCACAATCATTTTTTGTTTGATTGTGTTCTTATCTGTTTGTTTTTGTTAATTAGATTATAGGAGAGTTTCTCTAATAAGTCAATGGCTTTTTCGTATATACACCATGCTATTTTTTCATCATATTTCAGAGGCAACTTCCAAGAAAATCACAGAAAAAAAAGCCAGAGATGGCATACTCATGCTCATTCCTGGCTTTTTTCATTTCTCTATATGTATGATTTTATAACACAAAACAACATTTTAGAACTAAAAAAAATGTAATTAATTGTATTTCAGTTCCTGGATACAGCGGAAAATATCTTCTTCCGTACCAAAGGCACCAGCATTGGTGACGATAGGCAATCCTTCCTGGCTGCCTCCCAGCAAACGGCCTTGCACAAAACCGGGCACTATCTCCCGTTCAATATGGGACCCGCTGGCCCCTAACTGCAAAATGACGGCAATGGCCGTATCGCCACCGGTCAAAAACAAACCGCTAACGGCGGTTTCCTGCAAAATAGCCGGCACCATCCGGCTTAGGGTCTGTTTGGTAAATTCGGCCAATTCATCCGTAGAAATCCCCTTTTCCCGGCCATAGGCAGCAAAGTCTTCATAATCCTGGCGGCAGGCAGCCCCCGTAAGGACCACACTTTGGCCAGACTGTAAAAAGTGTACCACTTTTTGAAGTGCTGTATTTCCATCCCGATTTTCATAAAGGGCCCTCATGTCCAGTGCCACGACAGGAAGGCCCTGATTCCGGCAATACGCCAGCTGTTCCATAGTCTTGCTGCTGATACTGCCGATAACGGCCATGGCCGGGAGCTCCCGCTGCTGTATCTGTAATAGCCCCTGGGCCAAGCCGGCCGAACCGATCCACAGGACTTTCTTCCCCGTCTGACCGGCTTTTTCGGCAATCCGTTCCAGCTGCGCCTGCTCCATCGTATCAAAGGAATAAGCTAATCCGGTAAAGTCAAGACGATCGTCCTCGATGGCATCGAGGGTATAGTGACAGACCAGCTGCTGCAGGCACGTCGACAAAATCCGTTGTACGTGATCTTCCTGCAAGGGATTCCGCGGATCACGGGCGATTTCCGTATCCAGCAACGGTGTCCCATGGACGCAAAGCCGCCCCGCTTCGACAGTCCGCCCCTGCTCAGGATAAGCCGGCGCAAAGATGATGAGTTCCGGCGCATAACTATCGACAACAGCCCGGATTTCTTCTTGCAAATGACCGCGCAGCGTCGAATCGACTTTCTTATACAGAAAACGGCAGCCACCGGTTTGCTGTACCTGCTGTACGGCCGCATACACGCGGTCATAGGCTTCCTGGCCGGAAACGACGCGGCTCTCGCTGTCGATGGACAGGCTGTTGCCATTGGCTTCTATCTGTGCCGTATCCAGGATAACATCGACAGGAATCCCGTGCTTGCAAAGCTGGACGCCTGTATCATTGGCTCCCGTAAAATCATCAGCAATGATGACAAAATGATGCATGTGCTCTCCCCCTTAAACGCGGATAAACTGAACCTGGTGTTCTTCAAATAAGGACGCTTCTTCTGCACTGGCCTGATAGTCACTGACGAGGACATCCATATCCCAGAGGTCCAGGATATAATAGAGTTTATGTTTCTTAAACTTAGAATGGTCTGCCAGGAGGACGACCTTATCCGATGCCTGAAGACAAGCCCGTTTGACATCGATTTTCTCAGCATTGGCCGTCATGATGCGCCAATCCGGCGTGATGGCCTGAGTCCCTAAAAAGCAGATATCGAAATGCATGGCCCGGACCATATTGGTCGCCAAGACGCCGCACGTCGAACTGGATTCGACGTCAATATGGCCGCCTAAGAGGATGACATACAGCCCCATGACCGGAGTCAGGACCTGGGCAATGGCTAAATCATTGGTCACGACGGTCAGATTATCCCAGCGCTGTTTGGCCATCAATTCAGCCAGCTCAAAATTCGTCGTACCCGCATCGAGATAGATGCTCATAGACGATTCGATAAGAGGCAAGGCCGCTGCCGCCATGCGCCGCTTTTCTTCAATGTGGACTAATTTACGATTGCGATACGTCGCTTCTTTGACAGAAGATTCTACCAAAACAGCGCCGCCGTGGCTTTTTTCGACTAAGCCGCCTTCTTCCAAATGCTGCAAATCCCGCCGGATTGTCATCGTCGTGACATCAAGCTGCTGGGCCAGGTCATTGACCGTTACAGCTTTGTTCTTGTACAGTTCGTTCAAAATAAACTGCCGTCGTTCTGCTGGTAACATACACTTCACCTCATGTTTATCCTTACATACTTTTCTCATCATATAATGTTTGTATTTGTTCTTTTGTGTTAATTCATTATAACAAGAGAAAAAAAAGGCGTCAAGGAAAAAGGGCTTGTCGCACGACGACAAGCCCTTTAAAGTTGTTAGTGGCTAGTTGTTAGTTGTTAGCGGATGGGTTTAAATTTAAAGGTTTTCTCTGCAAACTAC
>NZ_JBBMEU010000007.1:0-49692 GCF_040096415.1 Megasphaera intestinihominis | reverse complement strand
TTTTTTTGCGGTCCGCAGGACCGCGGCGACCTGCGAACGGCGAACTGCGGCCTGCGTTCCCTACTTATGTTCCGCCAGAAAAACTTCGGCATCGTGGCGGATTTTTTCTAAGTCCAGGCCCTGGTCGCGGGCACCGAAGATGCAGCCACAGTAGGGCTGGCGGTAGAGGTGGTAGGCTTCGGTCATTTTCGTCGATGTGAGGAAGCCGTTGTTCTTTTTGAAGTCCGTCGGCAAATAAGCGTAGCCGTACTGGTCTTCGATGTCCCGGCCGACTTCGTTGATGACCTGGGAATTCTTATGGGGACTGACGGTCAGGGTCGTCGTAAAGTAATCATAGCCCAGTTCCTGCATTTTTTCGGCCGTCGCTTTCATGCGCTGGATGAAGCAGACGCGGCAGCGGGCGCCGCCTTCGGGTTCGTCTTCCAGGCCCTGGACAGCTTTGAAATACGTATCCGGTTCATACGGAGCGGCCAGGAACTGGACGGCGTGCCCCGTTTTTTCATTATAGGCCGCGATGAACTGTTTCTGGACGAGTTCCCGCCGCCGGTATTCCGCTTCCGGATGGATATTGGGGTTGAAATAGTAGACCGTCACGTCGGCCACGCCGGTCAGCCGGTCCAGGACGGCCGTACTGCACGGGCCGCAGCAGGAATGGAGCAGGATGCGCGGCTTGACGCCGTCCTGCTGCCAGCGCCGGGCCATGCGCTGGAAAACTTTATCGAAGTTGATCCGCTGGTTTTGATTCATGCGGTCCAGAATATCGTGAAAATCAATCATGCTTTGTACTCACTTTCTATAGATTCAATATCATATTATATCATGGAACAGAGGCCTCCGCATTTTCGAACAGAGGCCTCCGCATTTTCTATCCCCCCTATGGGCTTATATTTTTTGCTATTTTTCAGTAAAATAGGGATAATGGTTATTATATTACGGAAAAGAGGTCTATCCATGCATATACCTGAAAATTATCTGAGCCCTTCGACGTGCGGCGTCCTCGGCGCCGTCATGGTTCCCATCTGGCTGCTCTCTATCCGCAAGGTCAAGGAAACGGTGCCCCGTGAAAAGCTGCCCCTCCTCGGCATTGCTGCGGCCTTTTCCTTCCTGGCCATGATGTTCAACATCCCCCTGCCCGGCGGTACGACGGGACACGCCGTGGGCGGTACGCTCATCGCCATCCTCTTCGGGCCGTACGCGGCCTGTCTGGCCGTCAGCGTGGCCCTGCTCATCCAGGCCCTGTTCTTCGGCGACGGCGGCATCCTGGCTTTCGGTGCCAACTGCTTCAACATGGCCTTCGTCCTGCCCTTTACAGGATATTTCATCTATCACGGCCTGAAAAAAGTCATCCCGTCAGAAACGATAGCCGCCGGTATCGGCGCTTATATCGGCATCAACGCCGCGGCCTTCTGTGCGGCTGTGGAATTCGGCATCCAGCCCCTGCTCTTTACGGACGGAGCCGGCCAGGCCCTGTACTGCCCCTATCCGTTATGGATTTCCATTCCAGCCATGATGATCGGCCACCTGACCTTGTTCGGCCTGGCGGAAGTCGTCTTCACGACAGGCATCCTGACCTATCTGCGCAAGACGTCGCCAGACCTCTTCCATGCGGTCCAGGCCCCGTCGTCGAGCAAGTCCCTCTTCGGACTCCTGGCCGCCCTCATCGCCGCCACGCCCCTCGGCTTGTTAGCTGCCGGCACGGCCTGGGGCGAATGGGATGCCGAAGAACTGGCCGATACGGATTTCTTCGGCTCTGCCCTGGGCTATACGCCATCGGGCATGGAACAGGGCTTTTCCTTCGACGCCCTCATGCCGGACTACGCCATCGCCGGCCTGCCCGATGCCGCAGGCTACATCATTTCGGCCATCGTCGGCACAGCCCTGCTCATCATCATCTTCAAAGTCATCGCGTCCTTCCTGCCATCCCGGCCGACCTTCGATACGCCGGCCCAGCACTAGGGAGGATTGCCCATGAAGCTCCCTGAATGGGCGGCCCGCGAGGAAATATATAATCCCGGCAGCGACCGGGATTATTTCATTTCCCGCTCCCTGCTCCGCCTCGTATCCATCCTGACGGCCCTGCGCAGCCAGGGCCTGCGGCCAACCCGTCCCATCGGCGCGGCGCCGGCCTTATTGGCAACCCTGGTCATGGTCCTCTTCGTCGTCCTGGCCCGGACGACGGCCTTCCTCTGGGCCGTTCTGGCAGGCGAACTGGTCCTCCTCTGCTTCCATCGCGGCCGGCAGCTGCGCCAAGTCCTCGGCGCCGCCCTGGCAGCCGCTCTGTTCTGCGCCGTCATCGTCGCGCCGTCCTTCTTTCTGGGCAACGGCCGCTACGCCCTGCTCCTGCCCTGCAAGACCTTCCTCACCGTGACGGCGCTGATGCTCTTGCAGGAAAACCTGGCCTGGCACGAACTGACCGGCGCCCTGCGGACCTTCCGCATCCCGTCGCTGGTCATTTTCATCCTGGACACGACGCTGCGCTACATCGCCATCCTGGGCCAGGAAGCATCGGAACTGCTGACGGCCCTCAAGCTGCGTTCTGTCGGCCACAATCCCGATAAACAAGCGGCCATGAGCGGCGTCGCCGGCATCATGCTGCAAAAGTCCCAGCGCCTGTCCCAGGACATGTATGAAGCCATGCGCTGCCGCTGTTTCACCGGCGAATACGCTGCCTATGACGACGGCCAGAAACGCCGTTTCACGCCGGCTGCGGCCCTGCTCATCCTGGTTCTGCTGGCCTATGCCTATCTCTTCATCCGCCTGGAAGGAGTGTTCTCATGATTCAACTCGACGACGTCTGTTTCGCCTATGACGACAGGCCCATCCTCAGCCACCTTACAGAAACCATCGAACCGGGCCAGGCTGTCCTCCTGAGCGGTCCCAACGGGTCCGGGAAGTCGACGCTCCTGCGCCTGCTGAACGGCCTGATTTTCCCCCAGCAGGGGACGTATTCCTTTGACGGCACAATCATCACGGCCGGCAAGATGCGGGACCACGCCTATTCCAAATGGTTCCACCAGCGCGTGGGCTACGTCTGGCAGAATCCCGATTCCCAGCTCTTTTGCAGCAGCGTCCGCGAAGAACTGGCCTTCGGCCCGGTCCAGATGGGCCTGAAACCGGCAGACATCCGCCAGCGCGTCGACGATGCCCTGGAACTCCTGGGCCTGACCCGGCTGGCATCCCGTCCGCCTTACACCCTGTCAGGCGGCGAAAAGAAACGGACGGCCATCGCCTCCATCCTGACCATGAACCCCCAGGTCTGGACCATGGACGAACCGGAAAGCTACCTCGACGCCGACGGCCTGGCCTGGCTGGAAGACTTCCTGCCCAGCCTGAAAGCAGCCGGCAAGACCCTCATCATCGCCAGCCACCACGCCGCCCGCCTGGGCGACCTCATAGATAAGGAAATAGTTGTAGGGGACGCCTAAAAGGCGTCCCGCCGGTCGCCTGTCGCAGGTCGCAGTTCGCGGTCCGTTATGATATTTCACCACATCTCATGCTTACATATGTCAAACTTTCAAACGCAACCTCTTGGGCAAATGCAACCTCTCAGTCAGCTGTGCTGACAGCTCTCCTATTAGGAGAGCCTTTGTGTTACGCTTTATTTAAGCTTTTTAACATTTTCTCAAAATATTTTATTGATTTTTACGTCATAAAGTTATATGATATAAGTACAAGCAGAATAGCAAGACAAAAGATGCAACGTAGCATTTATTTCGCCGTTGCATCTTTTGTTGTTTCCAGACTAAAAAAGGGGGCAGTGCTTATGTTAATCTATGGATTGGAACAAGCCTTGATGGTAACCCATGGCTATGACGTGGAATTCAATCAGAAAAAAGAAACGGCCCACCTGGTACAGACGACCGATGGACCGATGAAGGCAGAAAAGAGTCACTTGGAATATTTGATGGATAAATTGATGAAATTCAAATACAGTTACCGCCGGTAGGCCTGGAACTGCCGGCGATTGGCCTGGACCCTGGGATTGGCCGAATTGATCTGGCCGGCCTTTTCCAGCCACGAGCCGGCGTCGTCATATTTTCCCTGGCGGAGATAGACGATGGCCATGGCGTTGGCCGCATCGGCCGATTGCGGCGAAAAGCGCAGGATTTCCTGGAAGGACCGCAGGGCTTCGTCGTCCCGGTGCAGGTCCATGGCGGCCAGGCCGCGGTTATACCAGGCCTGCAGATATTCGGGCCGGCAGGCGATGGCCTGGTCATAACTGGTGAGGGAAGCTTCGGGCTCCCCTCTTTTTTGTTGCGTCAAAGCCAGGTCGTACCAGGCCGCCGGTGACGTCTTGTCCAGTTCCAGGGCGCGCCGGAAGTCCCGTTCGGCCAGCCAGTAGTCCTGGCGGTTGAAGAAGAGGATGCCCCGGTAGAGATAGGCCTGGGCGTCGTCGGGATGGGCAAAGACTCTCTCAAAGCCCGTAATCAGGCTGTCATTCGTACCGTCCGGCGTCTGGGCTTCGGTCCACATCCAGAGGATTTCCTGGCCGTAATGCTTCCCCGGCACGGCCCAGCGGCCATTGAGGCCCGTCCAGGAATCGACCTTACCATAGAGTTCGGGATGTTTTTCGGCCAGCAGTTCATAGCGGGGATCGACGATGGCCGTCTTGGGCCGCTCTGTGCTGGCATAAGCCAGGAGATGCTGGATATGGGCGCGCACGCCGAGCTGAGGCGTAGCGAAACGGGCACCGGCGACTTTATTTCCCGTCGCGCCGAGGCCGCAGAAATTGTTCTGGTCTGGCGATACATCGCCGCCATAGGCAAAGTAGCCCGTTTCCTTCAAGGCCTGGCAGAGGGCCACGTCGGGCCGGATGCCTTCGCGGCCGGCTTCGTCATAATAGGCCTGGACGACCTCTTCCAGCGGCGCATTCAGCTTAGGATGAGGATTGCGCTGGCGGATGAAATGGACCATCTGGCGGGCCGGGATCGTCGCCGGACCCATAATCGTATCGGCACCGGCCGGGACGTCGAGCATGGGCCGGCCGTAGGCCTCAGCCAGCTGCCAATCGGCCTGTTTCATAGCTTTCTTATCGACGACGGCATTTCCTGCAGCAGCCACGCCGGGCAGTGGCAGGAAGACCGGTCCCCCGCCAAGAAGGCTGACCATCAGGACGGCTGCGACCAGGCTCCTCCCCTTTTTATAAGGCATGATAAGTCCCTTGCTTCCGTTTTTCTTCGGTCATGCGGGAAATATAGGTCCCGTGGACCAGGGGATAGCCTTTGCGTTCGATGATCTGGGCCATATAATTGCGGAAAGGACAGGGCGGCCGGTGATAGCTGTCGGACACGATGCACGACGCGAAGTGGATGGTCACATTTTCCTTGGCATCGCCGTATTTCTTCAGCTTCCTGCCCAGATTTTCCAGTTTCGCCGAGAGCCCTGCCCCGCAGCAGCCGCCGCAGGTCATCATGAGGAAGCGCGTATCGGGCGGATAATCGGCAAAAGTATCTTTACGGTTGACAAAGGTGTTCATGCAGGCATAGCCGCTACAGCGTTTGGTGACGATATCGCATTGGATGACGACGACGAGTTTCGACATGGAAATCCCTCCCCTAATTATATAAATATTTATTCAAGAACTGCTGAGTCCATCCCGCGTCGATGCGGGCCAGGACGGCATCTTCTGCCGGCAGGTCGGCGGCAAAGTTCTTTTCAAACTGGCCATAGAGCTGGCCCAGACCGTTGGCAAAGTCGACATAGGCCTGCTGGCCATGGGTCCCGTCGATTAGATTCAGGCGCAGGGAGCCGTCGTCAGCCGTGCCGAAATGGCTCTCGGTAACGGTGAAATCCTTATCCTTTTCCCCGACCTGAGCCAGGGCAGCGGCCTTGGTCAATTCCATCAGGCGGTCGTCGAGACCGGCTTCAAAGATGGCGATTTTTTCCAACAAATCGGCTTTGCTGCGGACCAGGCGGAAGACATAGCCTGCCTTCTCGACCATGGCCTTGAATTTATCCTGGCCGTCGGCCATATCGCGGTCGGCATTTTCCTGGTCCTTATCCGTCGGCGCGTAGAAGACCATGAAATGATGGTCCATGTCGTGATACAAGAAGCCGTAATCGACCTGGACGTCTGTCCCGCAGTGGCCGCAGTGGTAGCGAAAAGCTTCCAGCGACTTGACGCGGTCCTTCATGTCCGGATCCAGTTTCGTATTGATGCTGTCCCATACCGTGAAGACGCCGGCCTTCTGGCATTTCGGACAAGTAATGCCTACTTCATGATGCATACTCATGGCAGTTCCCCTTTTCTGTTTTCCCCTATTATACCATATATTTCGTGGCTAGTGGCTAGTGGCTCGCGGCTCGTGGCTCGTGGCTCGCGGCTATTGGCTCGCGGCTCGTGGCTCGTGGCTCGCGGCTATTGGCTCGCAAAGGCTCTCCTGATAGGAGAGCTGTCAGCGCAGCTGACTGAGAGGTTTCCCAAATCATGACAGAAGTCTTCATGCAACAGCCCTTCAGGCCGCGCTGGTCAGGCGCAGGCCGGCGATACCGGCGATGATCAGTACCAGGGACAGGACCTGCCAGGGCGTCGTCGATTCATGGAAGAGGAAAATCCCGGCTACGGCCGTACCGACGATGCCGATTCCCGTCCAGACGGCATAGGCAATGCCAATGGGCAGGTGGCGCAGGGCCAGGCTCAGGAAAACCAGGCTTGCTGCCATGCTGGCCAGGGTGACGATACTCGGTACGAGTTGTGAAAATCCCTGGGTATACTTGAGGCCAATGGCCCAGCCCATTTCAAAGACACCGGCAATCAATAAATACATCCAAGACATACGAATCGCTCCTTTTCATTTCCGCCGAAAAAAAGTACGCCCATACTATTCCTTCAAAGGCCTAACGGAATAGTACAAGCGTACCCGGCGGTAATCTGATTTAATTTTACAGCAGCCTCGCTGAGGTTACGAGCTTCACTTTATCACAAAACAAAATGGCTGTCAACAAAAAAGCGCTTACCAGGAAAAGGTCGGATGGTCCCGGTCGATGATGCCCGTATGGGTCATACAGCCAAAGGCCTGGTAGACGGCGTCGGACAACTTCTGGACAGCTTCGGCGACGGCTTTTTCATTGACTCCGTAAAACCCGTCGATAGGGAACAAGATGGCCTGCGTATCTTCGCTGATTTTCCCATCATCGCTCTGGCGCCAGGTCCAGCGCCGGGTCTTTACGGTATGGCCGCTGACATAGACCAGTTCCCGTTCGTCCGGCTTTTCCAGCTCGCCACCGCCCATCGGTAAAAAAGTATCACCTTCGGCAGCCAGGCGGACTTCCATGCGGCCATCGCAGAAATTCCCAACATCGTGGGCGCCGATGGGCAGGCGTTCTTCCAAGGAAATGGCGTTGCCCAGGTCGACGGCCGGATTGATATGGGGCAGGGCCTTCTTCTTCTGCACCCGTTTGGCCAGCGCTTCGATAGAGCAAAGATATTTATTGGGGTTGATGCCCATGAGGCGGAAGGCATTGCGGTACGGGACGATATGCGGGTCTTCTTTCAGGTTGATACCCTGGAAATCATCGGCAAAGGCAGCAATGGCCTGGTCCAGCCGGTCGGCAACGGCCGGATTGTCCTGACGGTTCACCAGGCCTTCAGCGGCGACGACTCCGACATAATAGTCGGGAAGCATGCGAAAGACGTCTTCATCGATATGAAATATTTTCATGATAGTTCCTCCTGTTCACGGAATGTTTTCTCATTCACTACCGGAATCGTATCATAGATAAAGATCGTTGTGAAATGAAAGACGCGTCATTTTCAATCACTTTTTTTCATGGCGTCAGCCATACAGACAGATGGCGTCAGATATGGTATAGTAAACTTATCAATGCGAAGGAGGGACGCTCATGAAAAATGCGTACATCAAATTCATCCTGGCTGCTGTCATTTTCGGCACGAACGGCATCATCGCCAGCCATATTCCCCTGTCGAGTTATGAAATCGTCCTGACCCGTACGGTCCTGGGCGGTTTTTTCCTGCTCATCCTGGCGACGGCCCGCCGCGAATGGGGCAGCCTGCGCCGCGCGTCCCGCACGTCCCTGGTCTGGCTGGTCCTGTCGGGCCTCTTCCTGTCCGGGAACTGGCTCTTCCTCTACGAAGCCTACCAGCATATCGGCGTCAGCCTGGCAACCCTCATGTGCTACTGCGGGCCCATCCTGATTATGATCCTGTCGTACTTCGTCTTCCATGAGCCCTTTACGGTCCCGAAAGTAAGCGCCATGGTCATCGTTACGGTCGGCATCCTCTGCATCAATGGCGCCGACGTTCAGGCGCACGGCCTGTCGTGGGGCCTGGTCTGCGGTTTCCTGAGCGCCGTCTGCTTTGCCCTGCTGGTCATTGCCATGAAAAAGGTCAGCGGCATCGGCGGCATCCTCTCCCCGGCCTGCCAGCTCCTGGTGGCGTCGCTCGTCGTCGCCGCCGTCACTTTGTCCATGCCGACGGCACCGGCCAGCCTGGATATGACCAACATCGCCTGCATGGTCTGCCTGGGCATCGTCAACACGGGCCTCGGCTACTATCTCTATTTTTCCGGCGTCCAGCGCCTGTCGGCCCAGAGCGTCTCTATCTGCGGCTACATGGAACCCTTTACGGCCCTGGCCCTGTCGGCCATCCTCCTCGGCGAAAGCCTGACCTTCCTGCAATGGATCGGTGCTGCCTGCATCCTCGGCGGCGTCGCCCTCAGCGAATTATGGCATCCCGGCAAAAAGGGATAAAAACTTTTTCAGCTCGTCTGTCATGCCGTCCTAGCGATAAGCCAGGACGGCATGTTCTGTAAAGTCGTCGCCCAGGGGGATGACGCTCAGGCCGGGATAGGCATCGCTTTCGGGCATGGGCAGGATGGCAAAGCCCTGGGACAGGCTGACCGTCAGCAACTGTTCCGACAGAGTCTTGCACAGGTGTACCGACAGGAACTCCTGATGGAAGGCGTGGCGGCAGTGCTGGCGTATCTTGGCGGCATAGGCCGGGCTGTTGGACTTGGTCACAAAGTGGCTGTGAGCGATGATGTCGCCTACCGTACCGTAGCGTTCGAGGAGGGGCTTGGAACAGATGAAGGACTGGCGGATGGCAAACAGGCGCTGGCAGGTGAAACGGCCCATCAGGGATTGGGCATCGGAAAAGAGGAAGCCATCCAAAGTCCCGTTCTCCAGGCTCTATTCCAGTTCTTCGATGTCGTGAAAACTGAAATAGAGCTTACAATCGGGAAAGGCTTCTTCAAAGCGGCGCAGCCACAGGGCTTCGATGTATTCCTGCATGGCAATGCCCAGGTAGAGGCCTTTCCGCCGTTTCAGGCGCAATGAGTCGCGCAGGTCCTGATATTCCTGGCAGATCTTCGCCATGCCTTCATAGAAGTGCCGTCCTTCCGGTGTCAGCGAGACACCGCGGTGCTCCCGGCGGAAGAGGCGGCAGCCCAATTCCTTTTCCAGCTGGGTAATGTATTTCGTCATCGTCGTCTGGGCGATGTGGCAATTCCTGGCGGCCTGGGTGAAATTCGTCAGCCGTGCTGCTTCCAGGAAATATTGTATTTTCGCAAGGTCCATAATCGGTCTTCCTATCCATCACTTTTTTTCATGGCCATGGTCAAAGGTTTCATTAGTCATGCCGCCACCAGCATGATAAAATGGGGACGTTTTAGAAAGGAGGCTGGCCAATGGCCTATTTTTCCATTGTCTTATCGCAAATCATCGGTTTCGTCATCTATATCCTCATCGGCATCGCCGCCGTGCGCATGCGCGTCCTGGGCAGCCGTTCCCTGGGCGTCTTCTCGCGGTTCATCACCAAGATTTCCCTGCCCCTGCTCTTATTCTCCAACACCCTCAACGGGGCGACGCGCCAGCAGTTCATCAGCGCCCTGCCGGTCCTGGCCGTAACGGTCCTGATGTACTTCTTATTATACCTGCTCTGCTGCCTTTTGGCACGCCTCTTCGGCCTGAAAGGCAATGAAAATCACGTCTACCGGGCCTGTGCCATGTTCGGCAACATCGGCTTCATGGGCATCCCCATCGTCGCCGCCGTCTTCCCGGAACAAGGCATGCTCTACATCGCCCTGTTCACGGTCATCGACCAGCTCCTGCTCTGGACGCTGGGTGTCAACCTGACGGCACCGGTGGACCGGGAAAATGCCATGTCCATCGCCAGCCGCCTGCAGAAGATGGTCAACCCGGCGACCATCGCCATCGTCCTGGCCATCGTCGGCATCTTTACGGGCATCGAGCTCCCGGCTCCGGTCAATACGGCCCTGACCAAAGCCGGCGCCTTGACGACACCGCTGGCCATGATTTACATGGGCGGCCTGTTCTGCTACATCGACATTCCCCGCTACATCCGCAAGAAAGATTTCTACGGCGCCGTCGCCATCAAGATGTGCCTCTTCCCGCCCCTCTTCTACATGCTCTGCCAAACCCTGGGGGTCATCCACGACGTGACGGTCACCATGAGCCTCCTGTCGGCCCTGCCCAGCATGGCCGCCGTGGTCATGCTGGCCCAGAACCAGCACTCAGCCGGTAACTACGCCGCCGGCATGATCCTGGTCACGACCCTCTGCTCCATCGTCACCCTGCCCCTGGTCTGCCTGGGATTGGGATGAAAAAAGGGATTGTCGCACATGCGACAATCCCTTTTAAGTTATTAGTGGCTAGCAGTTAGTTGTTAGTAGATGGTTTTAAATTTAAAGGTTTCGCTGAAAACTACAAACTCCGTACTACAAACTATAGAGCGAAAGAATCCCTGCATGATGGCAGAAACCTTCATATGACCTAAACATCCAATTTCCCCGTGATGAGGTAGACTAACAGGCCTTTTTCGGCGTGGCGTCTGTTTTCGGCTTCGTCGAGGATGGTTTCCAGGTGTTTTTCCATAACGTCCTGCGTGATTTCATAGCCCGGATGAATCGGCATGTCGTGGAAGACCATGGTATCCGTCCCTTCCATGAGGGCGGCGTCGATCTGATAAGGCATCATCATGTTGATGATTTGGTTCTTCTTTTCGGCATAGTCCGGATTGGTGAAGAATTCCATGTCGACCCAGGTGTCGGTATAGACGCAGTCCACGTCGGCGACGACTTTCTTCAGGTCTTCTTTGGAAATGTCTGTCGGCAGTTCCTTATAATGGCCCGTAGCCGTCAGTTTGTCGTAGAAATCGGCCGGCACATTGGTAATCTGACTGAACGGCGTCAGGCCGTACATCATGCCGCCCATCTTGGTGACGATTTCGCTGAGCGAGTTATACGTATTGTTCTTGGCGCCGATGTAGAGGACCTTGGCTTCAAAATGGCCGGTCTTTTCGTAGAGCGTCAGCATGTCAGCCAGGGCCTGCGTCGGGTGGAACGTATTGTCACAGCCGTTGATGACCGGGACCGTGGCGTTCTTCATGAAGCCTTCCGTCGTTTCGTCTTTCTTGAACCGGCCCATGATGCAGTCGACGTTGCGGCAGACGTATTTGACTTCACTCATGAGGTCGCCGATAGTGAAATTGCTGTCCTTCCACAGCTGGTTGTAGGCTTTGCCGCCTAATTCTTCCATGCCGATGGAAAAGGAAAGGTACGTCCGGTTCGACGTCTTTTCAAAGAGCGTGTACAATTTCTTGCCATCCAGGATATGGCCGTAATCATCTTGATGCTGCTTGATCTTTTCGGCCAGCAATAAAATGCCTTTCAATTCATCGGTTGTATAATCTGCGAAGCTGTTTGCATGTTTCATGTATATCCATCCTCCAATAGTTAAGACCAGAACTTGTTCGATGGATATATCATAGCACAGCCGTATGAATATTGCAAGTATTTATGCAAACTTTTTCGTGTTTTTATACATATACAAGGTGCAAAAAAAGGGCCGCGCAGGCTGGCCGAAGCCTTCCTGTGAGCCCCTTAAAAGGTCTATTTTACTTTCCGATTAGCATTTAACTATGTTAGCTGCCTGCGGTCCGCGCGCACCTTCAACGATGTCGAATTCAACTTCCTGACCTTCGGTCAAGGATTTGAAGCCATCTTCCTGGATAGCGGAGAAGTGAACGAAAACGTCGCCGCCATCTTCTCTTTCGATGAAGCCATAACCTTTTTCTGCGCTAAACCATTTTACTTTACCGTGCATAACAAAATCCTCCTAAAAAAACAAATCCAGCTATCTTGTAGCTCTTACGTTAGTATAACATAACGGATTAACAATGTCAATCGAAACGGCGGACATAGTGGACGAAAGAAAAAGAATATTTTTCCCGTCCGTCTGGACGGTGCAATTCCCGGTTTTGTTCCTCCCACTCGTCCTTTTTCCAGGCCGGGAAGAAAGTGTCGGCGCCGTCGAAGGCTTCGTCGATTTCCGTCAGGTACAGGCTGTCGGCCAGGGGCAGAAAGGCTTCGTACATGGAAGCGCCGCCGATGACGAAATAGTCCTCCCCGGCTTCCATGGCCTGCTGCATGGCTTCGACACTGTGGAAGATAGTGACGGCGTCATGGCTGACGCTGTAATCCTTTTGATGGGTCAGGACCCAGTGCGGCCGGCCGGGCAGGACGCCGGGCAGGCTTTCGAAAGTCTTGCGCCCCATGAGCATCGTATGGCCCATGGTGAGGGATTTAAAACGTTTTAAGTCGGCCGAAATATGGCACAAGAGGTCGTTGTCCTTGCCAATACCGCCGTTCCGGTCGACGGCTGCAATGAGATGGATCATCAGACGGCCACCTCCATGGGCAGTTTACCCAAGTGCCGGTAATTGTCCAGGGCGATGTCGTCGATGGTGAAATCATAGAAGTCGTGGACATCGGGATTGAGGACCAGCTTCGGTGCCGGAAAGGCCTGGTCACGGCGGGCCAGCTGGGTCTTCATGGCCTGGACGTGGTTCTCATAGACGTGGGCGTTGTTGATGACGTGCGTGAACAGGCCCGGACGCAGGCCGGCGGACTGGGCGATGAGATGGATGAGGACGGCATACTGGGTCATGTTGAAGGGGACGCCCAGGCCCATGTCGCCGCTGCGCTGGATGAGCATGCAGTTCAGGCGGCCGTCAGTGACATCCCACAAGGTCTGGTAGGCACAGGGCTGAAGGGCCATGTCCGGCAGGTCTTCGATGTTCCACAGGGATACGATCATGCGCCGGTTCTGAGGATCCGTCTTCAGCGTTTCCAGGAGCTTGTCGACCTGTTTGTACTTGCGGATCTGATAGCCATAGGCCTTGCCAATGGTGCCGTCGGGCCGCATCCATTCGTCCCAGACGTGGCAGTTCATCTTCTGCAGTTCCCGCACGTCGTTGCTCTGGAGCTGCCAGATCCAGAGGATTTCTTTGACAGCTGTCTTGAAGGCGACGAACTTCGTCGTCAAGATGGGGAATTCTTTTTCCAAATCGAACTGCATGATCTGGTGGGGCAGTTTATAGGTCCGCACGCCCGTGCGGTTGTTGTCGAAATAGCCGTGGTCGAGGATATTTTCGACGATATTCAGATACTGTGTATCGGCAATGCTCATGTATGTCACCTCAAAATCAATGGTTATCAATATAAGACTGGATGGCGCTGACGAACTGGCGGCCATATTTATGGAGCTTGAAGCTGCCTACGCCCTTGATGTCGCTCATGGCTTCCAGACTGTCCGGCTTGAGAGCGGCCATATCCCACAACGTGGCATCGGAAAAGATGACGAACGGCGGAATATGCTCGTCCTTGGCCAGTTCCAGGCGGACTGCCCGCAGGGTATCGAACAGGGGCCGCAAGGCGTCTTCGTCGATGGCCCCGGCGCGGCGCTTCTGCTGGCGCTTGGGCAGTTCCGGCACGGGTTCAGCTGAAACGACTTTCTGCTGGACGATGCGCTGATGGCCGCTGAGGGCCTGCCGTCCGTCGGCCGTCAGGGAGACGACGGGATATTTCCCATCGGACTGGTCGAGATAGCCGTCGTCGATGCACTGGCGGACCATGTCGCGGACTTCGGACAAAGTGAAATCGCCGAGCATGCCGAAGGCCGAATTATGTTCAAAGCCATAGCGGCGGACCTTGGCGTTCTGGCTTCCCTTGAGGATGTCGCAGACCATGGTCATGCCGAAGCGCCCTTTCAATTCGTCGACGCAGAGGCAGATGCTGCGGACCTGTTCGGTCATGTCTTCTTCGACCGTTTCCTGGTCGCAGTTGCCGCATTTCTCGCAGTGCTGCCACGATGGATGTTCGCCGAAATAGGTCAGGATATAATGGCGCAGGCAGTGATTGCCTTCGCAGTAACGGACCATGGCGTTGAGCAGGCGGAATTCGACGGCCTGCTGCTGCGGATCGTGGACGGACTGTTCGATGAGGAACTTCTGGATCATGATGTCCTGGCGGCTGAAGAGGAGGATACATTCCCCCGGCGCACCATCGCGGCCGGCCCGGCCCGCTTCCTGGTAGTAGCTTTCAATGTTCTTGGGCATCTGGTAATGGATGACGTAGCGGACGTTGCTCTTGTCGATGCCCATGCCGAAAGCGTTGGTAGCGACGATGACCTGGAGCCGGTCATACGTAAAGGCGTCCTGCATGGTCCGGCGCATGTCGTCGTTGAGGCCGGCATGATAGCGGCCGGCCCGGATGCCCCGCCGCGTCAGCTCTTCATAGACGCGGTCCACTTCCTTGCGCGTCGCCGCATAGATGATGCCGCTGTCTTCCCTATGCTGCTGGACGTAGGACAAGGCGAAGTCGAGCTTGCGGTTCATCCGGACGACGCGGAAATACAGATTCGGCCGGTCGAAGCCGCCGATGAAGATGCGTTCCTTTTCCAGGCCCAGGAGGTTCATCATGTCCTCTTTGACCTTTTCCGTCGCCGTCGCCGTGAAGGCCCCGACGACAGGCCGCTCGGGCAGGGCCGCGATCCAGTCCTTGATGGCGCAGTAGCTGGGCCGGAAATCATGGCCCCACTGGGATACGCAGTGTGCTTCGTCGATGATGAACATGGAAATGGGCAAACTCTGCATGAAGGACGTAAAGAATTCGTTTTCCAGGCGTTCCGGCGAAATATAGACCAGTTTGACCCGGCCGGCGCGGATGGCGGCGAAGCGGGCCTTGGCCTCTTCAAAAGTACACTGGCTGTTGATATACGTCGCCGGTATCTCCTGGTTGACCAGGCTGTCGACCTGGTCCTTCATGAGGGAAATGAGCGGCGAAATGACCAACGTCACGCCGGGCATCATCAGGGCCGGCAGCTGGAAGCATATCGACTTCCCTGCCCCTGTCGGCATGATGGCCAGGCAGTCGCGGCCATCGAGAAGGGTCTGGATGACCTCATGCTGGCCCGGCCGGAACGACGTATAGCCAAAATATTGTTTCAAAAGAGATTCGAGTTCCATCAAGATAATCAACCCATCTACGAAAGACTAACAACTCAGCTTTACTGCTGATAAATTTGAGTTTATAGAATAGAGTTTGTAGCAGTTGGTTTTAAATTTTTTAGCCATTCACTAAAAACTACAAACTACAAACTTAATGCTCAAAAAGGAGCTGTCGTAAGCGACAGCTCCTTTATATCATATCATCTTTAGCCTTATTTTGCCAATTCTTCTTTCAAGACGTCGGCCAGGCGTTTGATACCTTCGACGATGCGGTCTTCCGGCATGTTGGAGTAGTTCAGGCGGAAGTGGTTGGCATGGCCGCCGTGGGGGTAGAAGGGACCGCCCGGCACGTAGGCAACGTTCTTAGCCAGGACTTTCGGCATGAGTTCTTTCGCGTCCATGCCTTCCGGCAGCGTTACCCACGTGAACAGGCCGCCTTCGGGGTATGTAAAGGTGATGCCTTCAGGGAAGTATTTCTTCATCGATTCGCACATCAGGTCGCGGCGTTTCTTATAGAGGGCCTTGATCTTGGCGACGTGCTCATCGAGGTCGAACATATCGATGTAGTACGAAGTCTGGCGCTGGCCGAAGGACGACGCCTGGAGGTCGACGGCCTGTTTCAGCTTGACGACTTTATCGATGATGACCGGATCGGCTACCATCCAGGCAATACGCAAGCCCGGCATGAGGATTTTCGAGAACGAGCCGAGGAAAATGATATTGCCCTTGGTATCCATCGACTTCAGGGACGGTACCTTGTCGCCGTCATAGCGCAGTTCGCCATAGGGGTCGTCTTCGAGGACCGGGAAGTCATACTGGTTGATGAGGTCCATGAAAGCCTTGCGCCGTTCTACGGGCCAGGTGATGCCCGTCGGGTTCTGGAATTCCGGGATGACGTACATCATGCGGACGCGGTCGCCGTATTTTTCCAGAATCTTTTTCAATTCTTCCGGGATAATGCCCTTTTCGTCCGTCGGCACTTCAACGAATTCCGGTTTGCAGAGCTTAAAGGCATTGAGGGCGCCGAGGTAGGTCGGGCTTTCGACGAGGACGATGTCGCCCGGGTTAATGAAGATCTGGGCCAGCATGGACAGGCCCTGCTGGGACCCAGACGTAATAACGATATTGTCAATATCGCAGTCGACCATGAAAGCCTGTTTCATGCGGACTGCAATCTGTTTGCGCAGGGGGTTGTACCCTTCGGTCGTGCCGTACTGCAAGGCTTCGCGGCCTTCTTTGGTCAATACGGCGTCGTCGACTTTCTTCAGCTGTTCCGTCGGGAAGAGTTCCGGTGCCGGCAGGCCGCCAGCAAAGGAAATGACTTCCGGCATGGTCGTCAGTTTCAAGAGTTCACGGATTTCAGAGGCTTTCAAATTCATAGCTAAGTCGGAAAAATGCATATCAATCACTCCTTCAGGTTATGTACATCACGCGTTTATCTATGTGTATATAGTATCATCAAAATTACTTTTATGCAATTAAACGTTTGCGTTATAAATATGTTGCGTTTCGTACAACCTTTATAAACCAAATGTAAATAACGAGAATTACTGATAATAGTAAATATCCAACTTAAAAAAAATTAAAGAATGACTGTAAAAAATTTTTAAAAAAATTTGCAAAAGAAAAGACGCCCTCACGAGAGAGCGCCTTGTTTCCTTAAAATTTAATTATTTACCGATTTTTTCTTTCAAAACTTCAGCCAAACGTTTAATGCCTTCGACGATGCGGTCTTCCGGCATGTTGGAATAGTTCAGGCGGAAGTGGTTGGCATGGCCGCCGTTCGGGTAGAAAGCACCGCCCGGTACGTAAGCGACTTTCTTTTCGATGACTTCCGGCATCATTGCCTTGGCATCGAGGCCTTCCGGCAAGGTAACCCACGTGAACAGGCCGCCTTCCGGATAGGTGAAGGAAACGCCTTCAGGGAAGTATTTCTTCATGGAATCGTACATGAGGGTACGACGTTTGCCATAGAGGGCGCGGATCTGTTTGACATGGGCGTCGAGGTCGTACATGTCGATGTAGTACGAAGCCTGGCGCTGTGCGAAGGACGACGTCTGTAAGTCGACGGTCTGTTTGAGCATGACAGCCTTTTCCAGGATATCATGAGCGGCGACCATCCAGCCGATACGCAGGCCCGGCATAAAGATTTTGGAGAAGGAGCCGAGGAAGATGACGTTGCCCTGAGTATCCATGGATTTCAAAGTCGGCATCGATTCGCCTTCATAACGGAGTTCGCCATACGGGTCGTCTTCAATGATGGGGATGTCGTGTTTGTTCATGATGTCCATGATGGCTTTGCGGCGTTCCAGGGGCCAGGTGATGCCCGTCGGGTTCTGGAATTCCGGGATGACGTACATCAGGCGGACGCGGTCCCCGTATTTTTCGAGAGCTGCTTCCAGGGCTTCCGGAACCATGCCCTTGTCATCCGTTTCAACTTCGACGAAATTCGGGAAGTTAACGGCAAAAGCCGTCGTAGCACCCATGTAGGTCGGGCTTTCAACGAGGACGATGTCGCCTTCGTTGAGGAAGAGCTGGCCCAGGAGCGAAAGGCCCTGCTGGGAGCCAGCGGTGATGATGATATCTTCATAAGTGCAGTCTGTATGGAAAGATGTTTTCATGCGTTTAGCAATCTGTTTACGCAAGGGCACATAACCTTCCGTCGTGCTGTACTGCACGGCCTGACGACCTTCTTTTTTCAAGATTTCCACGTCGACCTTCATCATTTCGTCAATCGGGAAAAGTTCCGGTGCAGGAAGGCCACCGGCGAAGGAAATAATTTCCGGATTTTCTGTTACTTTCAAAATTTCACGGATATCCGATGCGTGTAAACTCTTTGCTTCTTCAGAAAACTTTACCATAAAACTTCACTCCAATCTATTCTCTTTCTTTTATGGCTTTAGCTACGGCAGGCAAATGTGCGTCGTAACGATACTTATTATACCACGATATGGGCTATTAATCTACAAATTTTACGGAAAATGCCAAAAATTTCAAACTAATTAAATCAATAGTCAGCCCTGCCTTTCTTTTAATGTT
This sequence comes from Megasphaera intestinihominis, assembly GCF_040096415.1. Taxonomy (NCBI): domain Bacteria; kingdom Bacillati; phylum Bacillota; class Negativicutes; order Veillonellales; family Veillonellaceae; genus Megasphaera; species Megasphaera intestinihominis. The sequence goes on along the minus strand of NZ_JBBMEU010000007.1, from coordinate 31,388 downwards.
AGGGCCTGACGGTCGGAGAAAAGCCGTTCGTCGTAGGTCGTTCATCGTTCATCGAGTTTAGGGCCTGACGGCCCGCCGGCCGCCTCCGTAGGGGACGCCCAAAGCCTTTCTGGTCCGTAAGGCGCCGACCAACGGAAGGCGCAAGACGGTTGCCAGAACGGACAGCCGTAGCGGGCGTCCCGCGTGAATCCTGTGTACATCCCCAATGACATACGCGGCAATAAACTCAGAATAACGACATCGCCTCGAGTGACCCTCGGCTCGCGAAAAAATAGTGGCTCGTTGTTCGTGGTTCGTGGCTCGTAAAAGCCTGACATTATACTCGGATAGGTTGTGGTCGCATCTCGCAACGGGCCGCACAAGGCTCTCTTTATAGGGGAGCTGGCCGCCAAAGGCGGTCTGAGAGGTTAAAGGTCGACCCCTACGCACAGGGCCGCTGGCCGTGTATTTATTTTGCAACCTGTATTCTCTTTCATCAAATAATTAGACCGCAAAAAAATAAGCCGTCACAGGAAGCAAAAATCACTTCCTGTGACGGCTTATTTTTTACGGTTGTGGATAATTTCCTGGCAAGCTGGCTAGAAAATCGCACATATCCTGACGGGCTCGCCACGTGCGAGCCCCTACAGTATACGACCACAAACTCCGTACTACAAATTATCTTTGAAAGAACTGGCGCGCTGCGGCTTCGTCTTTTTTCATCTGGGCGACGAGGTCGTCGGCAGTGGCGAAGGTTTTTTCGCCGCGGAGGCGCTTGCGGAAGCGCAGGCTCACTTCTTTGCCGTAGAGGTCAGCGTCCCAGTCGAGGACGTGAGTCTCGATGCGGCGGTACTGGTTCTCGAAGGTCGGGTTGTCGCCGATGTTGGTCATGGCCGGATGGCCCTTGCCGTCCCACCACAGTTCGGTGATGTAGACGCCGTCTGGTGGGATGGCCATGTTGATGGGGATGAGCATGTTGGCCGTAGCGAAACCGATGGTCCTCCCCCGCCGGTCGCCGGGCACGATGGTGCCGGTCAGGGCAAAGGGACGGCCCAGGAGATTCTCGGCCGTTTCCATGTGGCCCATCTGGATGAGACGGCGGATGACGGTGCTGCTGATCGGTGTCGTCCGGCCCGGCCGTTCGAGGAGGGTCAGGGCGACAACGGGGATGCCGTACTGGCTCATGAAGAATTTCATGGTCTCCGTATTGCCTGCCGCCTTGGCACCATAGGTAAAGTTCGAGCCGACGACGATGGCCGACGGATGGATGTAGGTCAGGAGGTTCTGGCAGAACTCTTCCGGCGATTCCTGCAAGAGGGTCTGGCTCATGGGCAGGAGGACCAGGCCGTCGATGCCGACGGCTTCGATATATTCCGCTTTCTGGCCGATTGTGGCCAGGCGCAGCGGTTCTTTTTCCGGACACAACACGGACAGCGGATGGGCCGTAAAGGTGACGACCATGGTTTTCACACCGCCAGCAGCGGCCCGTTTGATGGCCGTCTTCATGACCATCTGGTGGCCCCGGTGGACGCCGTCAAAGGTCCCAAGGGCCACGACGGCTCCGGTAAAGCCGGTTATTTCCTGAAAGGAGTGGAATATTTCCATCGTTAGTTACCTCACAATCCCTCTGCGAACATCTTATGAGGCCGCAGGATATGGTGTTCCCCGTCGTAGTGGGCAATGCCCATGAGCCGCTGGTCCGGCCCGTACACGCGGATGACGTCGCCATCGGCCAGGTACGGCCCGGCGAAGGGCACGGGACGGCCCTGGAGCAGGAAGGCACACTGTTTGGCGGAGCAATTCGCCTTTTTAAGGTCCTGGATAGCCATATCGGCCGGCCGGACATAGGCCATGGGATCCCGTTCCAGCTCTTCCAGCGTCGCCGCGTCGTCGATGGTGAACAGCCCGGCCCGGGTGCGGACCAGATAGGTCATGCAGGCGCAGGTCCCCAGGACCTGACCCAGGTCGCGGATGAGGGAACGCACGTAGGTCCCTTTGGAACAGGTCACGGCAAAGGTGCCGCGCCGGCCGTCAAAGGACAGCAGGCGCAGGTCGTGGATGGTCACGTGGCGCACGGGCAGGGTGAAATCGACGTCCTGCCGGGCCAGTTTATAGGCCTTGACGCCGTTGACGTTGATGGCGGAATATTTGGACGGTGCCTGTTCGATGTCGCCCACAAAGGACGCCAGGGCGCGGCGCATGTCGTCAGCCGACAGATCCGGTACGGCCGCCGTTTCGACGACGGTCCCCGTACTGTCTTCCGTATCCGTCGCCAACCCTAAGGCGAATTCGGCATGGTATGATTTGACGTCGCTGTCACCGTATTCGATGAGGCGCGTCGCCTGACCGGCATAGACCGGCAGGACACCGGCCGCCAAAGGGTCCAGGGTGCCGGCGTGGCCCATCTTCTTCATGCCATAGATACGGCGCAGGCAGCCGATGACGTCGTGACTGGACATGCCCGTCGGTTTCAGTACATTGATGATTCCGTGTATCATAGGCGCTTTTCGATTTCCTTTACGATGAGTTTCTTCGCTTCATCCAAAGGCTTATCCAAGGTGCAGCCGGCTGCGCGGACGTGGCCGCCGCCACCGAAGACAGCGGCTACGGCGTTGACGTCCATGCCCTTCGAGCGCAGGCTGACCCGCGTTTCCTTATCGCTGACGTATTTGACCGTAAAAGCCACTTCCGACCCTTTGACGTTGCGGGCGTAATCCATGTACATCCCCGTGTGTTCGCCAGTGATCTTGAGGACTTCCGGCGTGTAGGACAGGCAGGAAATGCGGCCGTCATCAAAGAGCTCCAGGTGTTCCAGCACCTTGGACAGGGCCTTCAGTTTTTCCAGGGACCGGGCGTCGAGGTGTTCCGAAATGAAATCGGGCCGGGCGCCGTGGTCGACGAGGAGGGCTGCCATGCGCAGCGTATGGCCTGTCGTGTTGTTGAACTTGAAGAAGCCGCAGTCCGTGGCGATAGCCGTATAGAGGGCATCGGCCATGGCCGTGTTCCAGTCCCGCTGCCAGAGGTCGAAGAGATAGGTCAGGATTTCGCCTGTCGCCGCGCAGTCGGGCCGGACGTATTCCCACTGGGCGAAATGCTCGTTGGAAATATGGTGGTCGATGTTGAGGACCTTGCCGCGGACCAGCTTTTCAGCCTGGCCGATGCGGCCGAGGCCCGTCGCATCGAGGACGACGGTCAGCCAGGAATCATCCGTTTCGACCTGCTCCGGCTTGTTGATGTACTGCAGGCCGTCGAGGAAGTCATAGCGGTCGTCGATATCGTCGTCGATGACCATGACGGCCTTCTTCCCCTGCAGCTGCAGCCAGTGCCACAAGGCCAGGAGGCTGCCGATGGCGTCGCCATCGGGACTGACATGGGCTGTCAGCAGGATCTTATCGTAATGGCGCAGTAAGGTATAGATTTCCTGAGCCGAACAATTCATGGGTATCAGTCCTTCTTTTCAATGTCGCGAAGAATCTTATCGATCTTCATCCCGTAATCGAGGGATGTATCTTCTTTAAACACAATGGTCGGCGAATAGCGGATACCCAGGCGCTTGCCGACTTCCGTGCGGATATAGCCGGTCGCGCTCTTCAGGGCTTTCAGCATTTCCTGCTTGGCTTCGTCGCTGCCGAAAAGGCTGACGTAGACTGTCGCATCGCGCAGGTCGCCGGTGATGCGGGCATCGGTGACGGTGACGAAACCGATGCGCGGATCTTTCAGTTCATTCAGGAGCATCTTCGATACTTCCTGTTTGATAAATTCCTGTATCTTGCGTACTCGTAATTCTCCCATAGTACGTACCTCCCTTTATTCGGGTTCGACTTCGACCATTTCGTAGGCTTCGATTTCGTCGCCTTCCTTGATGTCGCGGTATTTTTCCAGGGTAATGCCGCATTCGTAGCCGGCTGCGACTTCCTTGACATCATCTTTGAAACGGCGCAGGCCGTCGATTTCGCCTTCGTGGATGACGATGCCGTTGCGGATGAGGCGTATCTTGGACGTGCTGGTGATCTTGCCTTCCTTGACATAGGAACCGCCGACGATGACTTTCGGCGTCGTAATGACTTTACGGACTTCAGCACGGCCGACGATCTTTTCTTCGTATTTCTTTTCCAGCATCCCTTTGATAGCCGCTTCGACGTCGTTGATGGCGTCGTAAATGACGCGGTACATGCGCATGTCGACTTTTTCATGTTCTGCCATCTTGCGGGCTGCCGCATCGGGGCGGACGTTGAAGCCGATGATCAGGGCGTTCGATGCCGAAGCCAGCATGATATCCGATTCGTTAATGGCGCCGACGCCGGCATGGACGATGGAGATGCGGACTTCGTCGCTCTTGATGCCCATGAGGGACTGGCTCACGGCTTCGACGGAACCCTGGACGTCGCCTTTGATGATGAGGGGCAGTTCCTTCAGTTCGCCCTGCTGGATCTGGTTGAACAGGTCATCCAGGGTGACTTTGGCATTGACGTGGAGTGCGGACGAACGTTTCTTTTCCAGGCGTTTTTCGGCAACGGAACGGGCCGTCTTTTCGTCGGTGACGTTGAGGATGTCGCCGGCTTCCGGTACGTCGTTGAGGCCGAGGATTTCGACTGGGATGGACGGTTCCGCTTTCTTGACGCGTTCGCCCCGTTCGTTGTTCATGGCGCGGACCTTGCCGAAGCAGGTGCCGACGATGATCGTATCGCCGACGCGGAGGGTCCCTTTCTGGATGAGGACGGAAGCGACCGGGCCGCGGCCTTTATCCAGCTTGGCTTCGATGACGACACCCTGAGCCGGACGGTTCGGGTTGGCCTTGAGATCCTGTACTTCTGCCAGGACGAGGATATTTTCCAAGAGATCGTCGAGGCCGATTTTCTTATGTGCCGAAACGGGGACCATGATGGTGTCGCCGCCCCAGTCTTCACTGACCAGGCCGTATTCCGTCAGCTGCTGCATGACGTGTTCCGGATTGGCGCTTTCCTTATCGATCTTGTTGATAGCGACGATGATGGGGACGCCAGCCGATTTGGCATGGTTGATGGATTCGACAGTCTGCGGCATGACACCGTCATCAGCTGCGACGACGAGGACGGCGATATCCGTGACCTGGGCACCGCGGGCACGCATAGCCGTGAAAGCTTCGTGGCCCGGCGTATCCATGAAGGTGATTTTCTTGCCCTGGTAGCGGACCTGATAAGCCCCGATGTGCTGAGTAATGCCGCCGGCTTCGTGGCTGGTGACATTGGTCTGACGGATGGCGTCGAGGAGGCTCGTCTTGCCGTGGTCGACGTGGCCCATGATGGTGACGACAGGCGGACGGGTCTTGAGGGTTTCCGGCGGGTCGATGATTTCTTCGATTTCCGTCGGGTCTTCCGGCGGTGCTTCCTTGGTAACGGTGACGCCGAATTCATCGGCAACGAGGGAGGCCGTATCGAAATCCAGTTCCTGGTTGATTGTCGCCATGATGCCGCCCATGAGGAGCTTCTTCATGACTTCGCCGACATCGCGGCCCAGGCGTTCGGCAAAATCCTTGACGATGATTGTTTCCGGCAGTTCGATAGCCGTCGGATAATTCTTCTTCTTCTTCGGAGCTTCCTGCGCTACCGGTGCCTGATGCTTCTGGTTGCGCTTGTTCTTGTTGTGCTTGCCTTTGTTCAGGACATTGGACAACAGCGTATGGGGACGGTTGCCGCCGTTATTCTTGTTGTTATTGCGGTTATTCTGGCCGCCGCGCTTGTTCTTGTTGCCACTGCGGTTGTCATTGCCGCCCTGGGAATGACCAAAATACTTGGTGCGCTTGTTGTCGCCCTGCTGGCCCTGGCTGCTCTGGCCGCCGTTATTGCCGCCTTTATGGTTCTGCGGACGGCTGCCCTGGTTCTGGCCCTGAGCGGCTTTGGCACCGCGGTTCGGCTGGTTCTGCCCATTGCCCTGGTTCTGGCGTTTCTTGTCCTGATTCTGGTTATTCTGTTTCGGCGTATTGCCCTGGTTCTGGCGTTTCTTGTCCTGATTTTGGTTATTCTGTTTCGGCGTATTGCCCTGTTTTTTGTTTTTGTTCTGTCGGCTCGTTTCGTTCACTTTTCGGCTAGTTCCTTCCCCTGTCTGTTTATTTTCCTGTTTATGTCCACGCTGTGCTTCCCCTTTGGCACCCTTTTTGAAGGATGCATCGAGGATGGACTTCATATTGGCGTCAATACCGGTGAAATTACCGGCTTTGATGTGATGATCTGCCAGCGTCTTGATTACTGTCTTTGCGGGAACGCCGTATTCTTTTGCGGCTTCGTATACTCGTTTCGTCATCTAGTTACCCCCTTCTATTCATCACGCTTCACTTTCTCTATGGCCCCGGCGAAGCCTTTGTCATCAATGAGGATGATGACGCTCTGGGCTTTGCCGACGGCACTGCCTAATTCATTTTTCGTATATGTATCAACGACGGTGATCCCTTTCCGCTCCGCCAGGCGGCGATATTTCTCGACGTTATCGCTGCCGCCGTCGGAGGCCAGGAATAAGAGCGGGACGCGCCGGCGCTTCAATGTTTTCTGTGCGGCTCCATCACCGCAGACGGTCTTGCCAGCCCGGCAGGCAAGGCCGAGGAGATTCAGGACCTTGTCGCTCACAGCAGTTCCTTCCTCAGCTGTTCATAGATTTCGCTGGACACTTTGGTCTTCAGGGACCGTTCCAGGCGATGTTCCTTGTAGGCTTTTTCCAGGCATTCGCTGTTCAGACAGAGATAGACGCCGCGGCCGGACTTCTTGCCGGTCTTGTCGATCTCGACAGCGCCTTCCGGCGTGCGGACGACGCGGATCATTTCCTTCTTGCTCTTCTGTTCCTGACAGCCGGCACAGACGCGCATGGGAGTCTTTCGGGTCTTCATGGCTTATTCTCCTTCCGTATCGGCTGTACCTTCGTCAGCTGCCGGCATGGCCAGGTCGCTGAGGATGTCGATGTCATCGGCCGGTTCACTGTCCTGCGGAGCTTCTGCCTGGGCAGCCAGTTCGGCAGCCTGGCTTTCGCTCTTGATGTCGATCTTCCAGTTGGTCAGTTTCGCAGCCAGGCGGGCATTCTGGCCGGCCTTGCCGATGGCCAGGGACAGCTGGTAATCCGGTACGACGACGCTCGACGATTTTTCGTCTTCATCGACCGTGACCGAAATGACCTGAGCCGGGCTGAGGGCGTTGGCGATGTAGACCGCCGGGTCTTCATCCCATTTGACGATGTCGATCTTTTCGTTCTGCAATTCCGAGACGATGTTCTGGACGCGCGAGCCTTTCGGGCCGACGCAGGCACCGACGGAATCGACATTGGCATCGCGGGAATAGACGGCAATCTTAGAACGGCGGCCCGGTTCGCGGGCGACGGATTTCAGTTCGACGACGCCTTCGTAGATTTCCGGTACTTCCAGTTCAAAGAGGCGCTTCAAGAGGCCCGGATGGGTCCGGGATACGAGGATCTGGGCGCCTTTCGTCGTCTTGCGGACTTCGACGACATAGCACTTGATGCGCTGGCCGACGCTGTACGTTTCCGACGGGATCTGTTCCGATGCCGGCAGGATGGCTTCAGCCTTGCCCAGGTCGACGTAGACGTTGCGGTTCTCGATGCGCTGGATGATGCCCGTGATGATGTCGTCCGTGCGGTCCGAGAATTCATCATAGACGATGTTGCGTTCCGCTTCGCGCAGGCGCTGGATCATGACCTGTTTGGCAGCCTGGGCGGCGATGCGGCCGAAATTGTCCGGCGTGACATCGACGTTGACGACGTCGCCGACTTCGTAATTGACATCAATGAGGCGGGCCTTATCAAGAGAGATTTCCGTATGCGGGTCTTCGACTTCGTCGACGACGGTCTTGGCAGCCTTGATGGCATAGTCGCCCGTCGAGCGGTTCAGTTCGACTTCAGCCGTCGGATTGGCATCGGGTTCCTTCTTGTAAGCCGTGATCAGGACGGCTTCCAGGGAGTCACAGATGACATCCGGAGATACGCCTTTCTCTTTGGATAAGTAAGCAATAGCATTGAGCAATTCTTTATTCACGTTAATAACCTCCACTAAAAATCAATATGCAAACGGACTTGCGATATTTCTTTCATGTCAATCTTATCTTCACGGCCATCGACCTGGACGATGAGATGCCCGTCAGCTGTCTTTTCGACGAGATCTGCCGTCAGGTCCTTGACGCCGTCGCGGGCCTTAAAGAAATGGATGTCTACGGACCGGCCAGCATAGCGGACGAAGTCCTTGTCCTTCTTGAGGATGCGGTCCAGTCCCGGCGACGATACTTCCAGGAGATAGTTGTCGCTGATCGGGTCCTTTTCGTCGAGGACCTTGCTCAGCTTCTCGCTGACGGCCTGGCAGTCTTCCAGGTCGACACCACCTTCTTTATCAATGAATACGCGCAGGTACCAGTTCCGTTCGCGCACGTATTCGACGTCGACCAGTTCCAGGTCAGTCCCTTCGATAATCTGTTCTACTTCCTTGGCAATCAAATCTTCAATGTGTTCACGTCTCATCGTATTCACCAGCTTATCTTCAAAATTTCCTACAGGTAAAAGTTAAGAGTGGGCTTTCACCCACTCTTCGCATCTAAACATCTAAATTACTTTTAGTATACCACTGTCTGCTCATTCTGACAATGATTTGTCCCGGTCAGCCGCGATTTCGTCGAGGACGGGCAGGAGGCGTTTCCGCAAGGCTTTCTCCAGCTCCTTCAAAGACGACGTATCGAAGTCGTGGACCAGGTGCGGGAAGTTCTGCACCCGCCGTTCAGCAAAGAAATCGTCGCGCAGGACGTTGTACATCAGGGACAGGCCGCTGCGCGTGGCTGCGTCGTAATAAGCCAGGATCATGTAGGACCCGTTGATGATGCGCACGGCATCGTTGGGCTTGACCAGGCGCCGGAAGCCCTGATAGCTGTCGGGCAGGAACTCATCCCATGCGACGTCAGGGACGCCCTTGTTCTTGAGGATGACGCTGAAATTGCGGCTCCGTTCGACGTAATCGTCGTGGATGATACGGGCCAGGCGCTCTTCGACCATGGACCGGAAGAGGTCGAAGGAATCGGTGATGAATTCGATGAGGGCGAATTCCAGCATGCCGATATCCGTCCGGATAGAGAATTCTTCCGATTCGGGATTCAAGATAGCCCGCACGGTCCAGCCGTTGACGTGATTCTCATAGGTGAACAAGCGGTACTCGACGGGCTTGCCGTCTTTCTCGATCATGCGATATTCTTCCAATAACTGAAAATCTCCCACTGAAAGTGGGAGAACAGTTGTGATATTCCATTGTTTGAGTGTTTCAATCAATGTAGCATCCATAGTAAAAATGGTGCGGTTGGCGGGAGTTGAACCCGCACGATCGAAGATCACTGCCGCCTGAAGACAGCGCGTCTGCCATTCCGCCACAACCGCATAACTCAGAAATCGTAAAGCTGTTTGTAATGCTTTTCGTTCAGCAAGACTATTCTAACATATTCTCGCGTTTCTGAAAAGGGGATTTTTTCAATTTCTTGAAAATTTTTCGTCCAGCCATATTTCTGGATCCACGAGTCGACATGTCCCCGGCCGGCATTATACGCAGCCAAGGCCAGTACTTGATTCCCGTCGTATTCCTTCAATAAGTAGGCCAGATACCAGGTTCCCAACCTGATGTTTGTACGGACGTCATTGAGTTTTTCAGGCGTGTAGTCGGTCATCCCCATCTCATCGGCAATCCATTGTGCCGTGTCGGGCATGACCTGCATGAGGCCATGGGCACCGGGCTGGGAAGCAGCTCGTTCGTCAAACTTGCTTTCCACTAAGATGACGGACGCCACCAGGGCGGGGTCGACTTTGTCTTCGTAGGCATACTGCCGAACCAGGTAATCGTACTGGAGAGGGTATACGAACTTCCGCATGACATCATCTTTCCAAGAATAAAAGTACGATGCGGACAGACATATCAATAATGCCGCTATGATGATTTTCCCTTTGGTGCTTGCTCTTTTTCTCAACGTCTTCTCCCTACCCTTTGATGCGGTCCATCAAGGCCTGCCATGCGACGAGTACCTGTTTCTGCGTCTCTTCCGGAGAGCCGGTATTGTCGATGATGACCTGTGCCAAAGACCGTTTGTCGTCGATAGGAAGCTGTGCATGAATCCGTGCCAGTGCTTCACTTTCGGGATAGCCGTTCCGCTTCATCAGCCGCGTAAGCTGCGTTACCGGATCGACGTACACCAGCCACGTTTCGTCAACGTACGAATCGTATTTTACCTCATAAAGCAGGGGCATGTCAAGGAAAATGACAGGATTTTTTTTATTTTCTTCGATTTTTTTGATTTCCCCGTCGATGCCGGCATGGATGAGGGGGAATAAAATGGCTTCGAGCTGCGCTTTCTTCGCCTTATCGCCAAAGACGACGCTGCCGATGTAGGCCCGGTCCATGGATTCGTCGGCTAAGAGCGTCTTCGGCCCAAAAGCCGCAGCGACGGCCGCAAGTCCTTCTGAACCGGGTTCGACGACGTCGTGGGCAATGACGTCGCAGTCGACGATACCTGCCCCCAATTCGCGCAGCATGGTGACGACAGTACTTTTGCCGGAGGCAATGCCGCCGGTCAGGCCAATATGTAACATAAGAATCGCTCCTCCTGTAAATCTTTTCTTCCATTATAGCCGTTCCCGGCCTGTCTGTCCATGCCCTGCCGGACGGGCCGCTGCCTTGATTTCTCCTCTCCCGTCCGATAAAATAAGGTTGCTAACCAATTTCTAAAAAAGAAGGTGTTTTCCTATGATGCGCGCTCTATTTCTATTATATGCCATCTGGGGTTTCAACTGGGTCGTCATGAAGACGGCCAATGCTTATTTCCCGCCCGTCCTGTTCGTGGCCTTCCGCTTCCTCATCGGCGCCGCCGTCATGCTCTCGGTCTGCGCCTGGCGCCGTATTCCCGTCCCGGAACGGAAGTACTGGAAGTGGATCGCCGCTACGGGCATCTTGCAGATTGCCGTCAACAATGTCTGCATGCAGATCGGCATGTATTCGCTGACAGCCGGCGTCGTCTCCGTGTTGAACTACACCATGCCCGTGTGGATGGCCATTCTGGCCCAGCTCTTCCTCAAAGAAAGGCTGACGCTCCGGAAAATAGCCGGCATAGCCATCTGCATCGCCGGCCTCTTCGTCCTCATGGACATCCATGACCTGGGCAATATGACAGCCGTCTCCATCGTCCTCGCCGGGGCCGCCGCCTGGGCCGCATCGGGCATCATCCTGAAACGGCACCTCCAGGACAGTCCGCCCCTGCAGTACTCGGCCTGGCAGATGGTCGTCGGCTCGCTCCTGCTCTTCATCGTCGCCCTGATTGTCCCACAGCCTTCCATCCACTGGACAACAACAGCTGCCGCCTGTCTGCTCTATAACGGTATCCTGGCTGCAGCTGTCGGCTTCTTCTTATGGAATTATATCCTCGCCCACATGGAAGCCGGCAAGGCCGGCGTCGCCATACTGGTCGTCCCCGTCGTCGGCGTCGTCAGCGGTATCCTCGTCCTGGGCGAAGCCTTCACCTGGCATACAGCCCTGGGCATTCTCCTGGTCCTGGGCGGCGTCCTGCTCATCGTCAAACCCAGACGGCCGCGCCTGTCCCTGACGCATTAAGGTAAAAATGACATATGTCACAGAAATATGAAAACACAGGAAATTGTCATTTCTTTTATGATTTATTTATAATCTTCCTGTATACTATATAGTAACGCACATATATAGGAGGTATTTTATGACTGACGCACTTCGCCGCCACCGGCGCTTTCTGATGGGCCTGTTCATCGCCGCTGCGGCCTTTTTGTACCTGGCCCACATCGGGTCGTATCATCTCATCGACCTCGACGAAGGACGCTATCACCGGGTCGCCATGGAAATGGTCCTGTCCGGCGACTACATCACGCCCCACTTCGATTACATGCCCTATTTCGAGAAGCCTATTTTCCAATACTGGGTCACGGCCCTGTCCATGGAGCTCTTTGGCATCCGTGAATTCACGGGCCGCATCCTGCCGGCCCTGACGGGCCTTGGTAACGTCTTCCTGGCCTTCTGGCTGGCCAAGACCATGTACAACCAGCGCACAGGGCTCCTGGCTGCCGTCATCGTGGCTACGTCGGCACTGCAGCTCATCGTCGCCTCTATCGGCGTCATGGACATGGCCCTGACCTTTTTCATCGATGCCTGCCTGGTCTCGTTCTACGTCTTTGAACGGACGGAAAACAAGAAATACCTGCTCGTCTTCTACGCTGCCATGGGTTTCGGCATGCTCACGAAAGGCCTCATCGCCATCGTCTTCCCCTTTGGCATCCTCTTCTGGTATGCCCTGCTGAGCAAGCGGCCGCGCCTCTTCCTCAAACTCTTCTACCTGCCGGGCATCATCCTCTTCCTGGTCATCGCCGTGCCCTGGTACTACCTGGTCTGCCAGAAGAATCCGGACTTCTTCTATTTCTTCTTCATCCGCGAACACTTTCTGCGCTTCGCCACCAAGATGCACGAACGCTTCCATCCCTGGTACTACTTCGTCCCGGTCCTCATCGCCGGCCTCATGCCCTGGACGGGCTTCGTGGCGACGTTCTTCAGCAAAGACGGGATTTTCCGCAAGCCCGGTTCCCTGCGGCATAAGAGGGACCTGCTGCTGCTCGCCCTCTGGGCCGGCCTGATTTACGTCTTCTACAGTATTTCCGACTCGAAACTGCCGACGTACATCCTGCCCTGCTGGCTGCCCTTGTCGGTCCTCCTGGCCGCGTCCATCGAACGGTGCCGTCAGGAAGGGCGCTGGCTCGGCCACAGTTTTCTCATAAATGCCATCCTCTGCCTGCTGTTCACGGCAGCGGGCATCGCCTACCTCATGCACACCGATTTCCTGACCGTCGCCGACTTCCTGACCCACGGCGGCCTGCTCATCGCCTCGCTCTTCGTCGGCACCCTGGCAGCGGCCTGGGTCTGGCATCGCAAGAAGGACTTCCTCTCGGTCCTGGTCATCCTCAGCTGCATGGCCTATGGCTTCGGCCTCGGCGCCCATCAGATCCAGGGCCAGATTCACGACCATCAGACGGCCTATACAGTCAGCCAGGACATCCGGTCCCTGAACGTCCCGGACAGCACGCCGATCATCATGTATGGCTCGTTCATGCCAGGCCTGGTCTACTATCTGGATCGTCCCATCGCCGCCGGCAACTTCATGGGCGAGCTGGAATTCGGCATCCATCATACGGACCAGACGAACATGTACTACGGCAGCCAGGACTTGTATGACCTCTGGAACAGCGACCAGCCGGCTATCGTCGTCGTCCAGCCGAAATACCGCGACGAAGCCCTGCGCGTTTTGGGAACGGTTCCGGCCCAGCGCCTCGACGTCGAAGACTATACGGTCCTCCTGAACCGGGCCGCCGCCGGAGGTGACAAACGATGAAGCAAATCGACATCCTCGTCCCCTGTTATAACGAAGAAGCCGTCCTGCCCCAGTTCTATCAGCGGACGTGCGCCGTCATCGACGCCCTGCCAGACTACGCCTTTACCTTCATCTTCGTCAACGACGGCAGCCGCGACCAGACCCTGCCCATCCTGCGCCAGCTCCACGAAAAAGATAAGCGCGTGGCCTACGTATCCCTGTCGCGCAACTTCGGCAAGGAAGCAGCCATGCTGGCCGGCATGGACTACGCCGAAGGCGACGCCCTGGTCATCATGGACGCCGACCTCCAGGACCCGCCGGAACTCCTGCCGGACATGATCGCCTGGTGGGAAAAAGGCTACCGCGACGTCTCGGCCCGCCGCCGGCGCCGCGAAGGGGAAACGTTTTTCAAGAAGTGGTCGAGCCATGTCTATTACCGCCTGCTCAAGAAATTGTCCCCCGTCCCGGTCCAGGAAGACGTCGGCGACTTCCGCCTGCTCGACAGGCGCTGCGTCAAGGCCCTGTGCAGCCTGCGCGAATGTCAGCGCTATACCAAGGGCCTGTTCAGCTGGATTGGCTTCGAGAAGAAAGAAATCCTCTTTGACCGGCCGCCCCGGGCTGCGGGCAAGACCAAGTGGAACTACTGGAAGCTCTTCAACCTGGCCATCGACGGCATTACCAGCTTCACGACGGCGCCTTTGCGCATCGCCGCCTTTACCGGCTGTTTCCTGGCCATCGTCGCCGCCATCTATCTCGTCTTCATCGTCCTGCGCACCCTACTCTTCGGCGAAGACGTCCCAGGCTATCCGTCCCTCATCTCCCTCATCCTCTTCATCGGCGGCGTCCAGTTCACCTTCATGGGCATCCTCGGCGAATACGTCGGCCGCATCTATAACGAAAGCAAAGGCCGCCCGCCGTACATCGTCGGCGAAAGCACACGGGAAAAGAAATAAATCAATCAAAAATGACCGCTCCGTCGGCAGACAGATGGCGGTCATTTTTAGGTTCCATCACAGCCATTCATCACTGTGGCAGCAGATGGATATGAGGTCCTGCATGGGCTGTATCAGGTATTTGTTTTTGTGATGTACTAGGCGGAAATGGCGCTTGAATTCGAGGCCCGGCAAAGGGAGTTCGACGAGGCGGCCCGTTTCGATTTCGTTTTGAACCAGGCGGCGGGACAGGACGGATACGCCTAAGTTGGCCATGACGGCTTTCTTGATGGCTTCGGAGTTATTGTAGACGCCGATGATGCGGCAGGTCAGGTGGTGGTCTTCCAGGACGCGCTCAAAGAGGTCCCGCGTGCCGCTTCCCTGTTCGCGGACGAAGACGGGCAGGTCGTCCAGGTCCTGCGGCGCTGTAATGGCCTTACGGCTCCATTCGCTGTTCGGCGAAGCGATGAGGGTCAGATAATCCGTAAGGATGGGCCGGGATACGAGGTATGGCGAATGGACTCGTCCTTCGACAAGGGCCAGGTCCAGTTTATCTTCCATCAGGAGCTGTTCCAGTTCCTCCGTATTGTGGATAGCCGACAGGATGTCCCATTCAGGATGTATCTGACGGCAATGCGTCAGGAGTTCGACCAGGAAGATGTCGCCAATGGTGATGCTGACGCCCAGGCGGATTGGCAGCTGATGCTGCATGGCCGTCAGGCTGTCTTCAGCCTGCTGGCAGAGCGATAAAATCTGATAGGCATACTGTTTCAAGTTCTCGCCGGCAGCGGTCAGGTAAATATGACGACCCAGGCGTTCGAATAACAATATGCCGTAATGGTTTTCCATTTCATGGATGGCCTGGGTGACTGACGGCTGGCTGATGTGGAGCTGGCGGGCCGCTTCGGTCATGCTCAGCCGCTCGCAGACAGCCAGGAAAATGCGGAAATGGCGCAAGGTCATGGACTTCTCCTCCTCATTTCATAGGTAAATACTTATGATTTATATTATATCCTAGTATTTTACTTATTGAAAGAGACAGATTATACTGGAGTCATCTCAAATATCAGTATAGGAGTGACTTCATCATGCATTTATCCACTATGATCGACTGGCGCCACGCCCTGCTCGGTGTCGTCCTGACCCTGGCCTGTTCCCTGGCCGGCCAATCCCTGGCAGCCCTGCCGGGCTTTTCCCTCATCGGCCATCTCGTCCTGGCCCTGCTATTGGGCATGGTCATCCAGGTCTGCCGTCCCGTCACCCTGGCAGCCCGGGAAAGTACGGGCTTCATTGCCAACAAATTCCTCCGGGCCGGCATCATCTTCCTGGGGTTCAAGCTGAATCTCATCGTCCTGGTCAGCGCCGGTCTGCAAAGTCTGGAAGCGGCAGTCTTTGTCGTCGCCATCATGATTCCCCTCAATTACGCCGCCGCCCGTTTCCTGCGCGTCGATCACACCCTGGCCCTGCTCACGGCCTGTGGCTGCAGCATCTGCGGCGCCGCCGCCGTCATGGGCGTGTCCGGCGCCCTCAAGGCCAAGGCCGACCAGTCCGTCCTGGCCGTCGCCATCGTAGCCATCCTGGGCACGGTCTTTACACTCATCGAAGTCTTCGCCCAGCCCATCCTGGGCTTTACGGACAGCCAGTTCGGCGTCATGGCCGGCCTGAGTCTCCATGAAATCGCCCACGCCGTCGCCGCCGGCGGCAGTGCCGGCCCGGTCGGGACAGACAGCGCCATCATCGCCAAATTATCCCGCGTCCTGCTCCTGGCTCCGGTTGCCATCATCCTGGGCATCGTCGAAGCCTGGCGCCAGCGCCGTCAGTCCCAGGATAGGGATCAGAAATTCAAAGTCCCCATCCCCTGGTTCATGGGCGGCTTCATCGCAGCCAGTGCCATCGGCTCCTATATCCCCGCCATCGGATTGGCCGTCCCCATGCTGGTCAAGATAGCTTACCTCATCCTGGGCATGGCCATGGCCGCCCTGGGCCTGAACGTCAACTTCTCAGTCATCGCCAAAGAAGGCGTCCGCCCCATGGTCAGCGCCATCACCTGCTCCTTCGTCATCCTGGCCCTGTCCTGGTTCATCGTGCGCACGTGGTTCTAGGAAGTGCAGAAAAAGGTGCTGTCGCATGAAGACAGCGCCTTTTTTTGCAGTATAATCCCCTTACTTCAGGTATGCTTCGACCTGGTCCGCTTTGAGGGCCCGGCCTGTCGAAACGACTTTATCATCGACGACCAGTGCCGGCGTACTCATGATGCCATAGCGGGCGATCTGGGCAAAGTCCGTGACATATTGGACTTCGGCGTCAATCCCCAAATGCTGTACGGCTTCTTTCGCAGCAGCCAGGAGGGATTCACATTTGCTACAGCCACTGCCTAATACTTTGATTACCATATGATCAACTCCTATTCTTTGTCGGCCTGCGCTGATGGCTGGCAGGCTTTGCCCGGTACGCAGCCAGTGTGCGTACACTTTAAAGTATCTATAAAGGTGCGGAAAGCCGTCAAGGTCTGGCAATTCAGGGAGTAATAGGTATTCTTCCATTCTTTCCGGCTAGTCACCAGACCGCATTCAGTCAACACCTTCATATGATGAGATAAGGTAGGCTGGGTGATTTGAAAATACTCCAGCAGCTTGCAGGCACACATTTCCCCCTGCGTCAACAATTGGACAATCTGCAGGCGGTTCGCATCCCCCAAGGCTTTACATAATAAGGATACATCTACGGCATTCATTGAATCACCTCACAATAGAAATCCCTGAAGGGCGTTGAAACTGTAGCCGACCAAGATGATTCCGATGACGCAAGTCAGGATAAAGACGCCTAACAATTTCGGCTTGATGGCTTTTCGCAGCAAGATAAGCGAAGGCAGACTCAGCGTCGTCACGGCCATCATGAAGCTCAATACGGCGCCTAACTGCGCCCCCTTCCCCAGCAAGGCTTCGGCAATGGGGATAGAGCCAAAGATATCGGCATACATCGGTGCCCCTACCAGGGTGGCCAGGATTACGCCAAGCGGATTCTGGCGCCCCAGAACGTCTTCGACCCACTGCTCAGGAATCCAATTATGGATCAACGCACCGATTCCAACGCCAATCAGGATATAGGGAAAGACCTTGCGGAACGTACTGGTCATCTGTTCTTTCGCATAGTCCAAACGGTCGCGCCTTGTCAATTGTGGAATCTCCGCTTCACTGACAGCCGGAGCCTGACGGATGAAATCTTCAATTTCCGCCTCCATGTGCAGGCGTTCTATGACGGAACCGCCGATAACGGCGATGATCAGGCCAAAAACCACATAGGCCACGGCAATGCGATAGCCAAAGATACTGATGAGCAATACCAGGCTGCCTAAATCGACCATAGGTGACGAAATCAAAAAAGAAAAAGTAACGCCCAGGGGGAGGCCGGCACTGGTAAATCCCATGAACAGCGGAATGGACGAACAAGAGCAGAACGGCGTCACCGTCCCCAGCAAAGCCCCCATGATATTCGCCCAGATACCGCGGAACCGTCCCATGATTTTCCGGCTCCGTTCCGGTGGGAAGTAACTCTGGATATAAGAAATAAGAAAGATCAATACGCATAACAGTACGGTAATCTTCACGACATCATAAAAGAAAAACTGCAAACTGCCGCCGACCCGGCTCTGTACATCGACACCGGCATATTGTAAAATTGCCGCAACGACCTCATTCAGCCACTGCATCCCTAAAACCTGGTTCTGGATAAAAAGCCACATATCCTCCGCCTCCATCACATAGATTTTTGTCTATGTCATAGATTATACAAGTGATATAGATGATTGTCAATATGATAGGTTCAAAAAGAAGGACTGCCACATGAAGGCGTCTGCCCTCGTGCGACAATCCCTTTCCAAAGAGTATGTACTATCTGCTGAAAACTACAAACACTGTACGATAAACGATTATTTTCCCGTATACGTCCTGCGGGCGGCGACGACTTGGCGGATGTGGTCGGCTACGGTCGTACAGCAGCCGCCGACGGCGACGGCACCTGCTTTCATGTAATCCAGGGCATAATCGCCGAAACGGCGGTCCGTCCCGACGCCGTGCCAGGTCTTGGTCTGCGGGTCGTATTCTTCGCCACTGTTCGGGTAGACGATGATCGGAAGGTCCGATGCCCTTTTCAATTCGCCGATGAGGCTGGCAATGTATTCCGGCTTCGTGCAGTTGACACCGATGGCCTGCAGGTGCGGATAGTTACGGGCCAGCTGGCGGGCACAATCGGCCAGGAGCTGGCCTTCGCAGTTGTGGCGGCCGTCGCAGCAGGAAAAGCTGATCCAATAGGGGGCGCCCAGTTCTTCGGCGATCTGCGCTTCGACTTCCGCTTCCATCAGGGACGGTTCTGTTTCAAAGAGCAGGACGTCGGCACCGGCCTGCCACAGGAGTTCCGCCCGGCGGCGATGGAAGTCCCGCAGCGTATCGGCACTGACGCCGTAATGGCCCTTATATTCGGACCCATCGGCCAAATAAGCCCCGTACGGGCCGGCACTGGCCAGACAGAGCGGCCAGGACGCGGGCCGTCCACAGTTTGTTGTTCAAATCGGCCCCGAGATTTTCCAAAGCTGTCCCCATGGAGCCGTCGAGGACCAGGATGCCCTCGCGGTCCAAAATCTGTTTCAATGTACTTTTCATTTTCTTTCCCCTTTCACAGGCACCGTCCCATAAGCGACGACAGGCGGATTTTCCCCTCGTTCCTGCGCCGGCAGGAAACGGAACCAGAAATCATTGACGGACGATCAATTCCAGCGTCTCCGGTACCTGCGGCAGATGCTGGACGAGGATGGCCAGGCCGCCGAGGATGTAGAGCAGGGCCATGATGGGCACGACCCGTTCCATGACGGCCGAAATGCGCCGCAAGCCGCCGAAGATGGTGACGAAACAGGTGAGGCCCAGAAAAGCGGCTGACCAGAGCGGGTCGATGCCGAAGGCTTCCCGCAGGGCGCCTACGACGGATTCCGTCTGGACGCTGCACGTCCAGGGACCCAGGGTAAAACAGGCAATGGCCAACAGGAAAGCCCCTTTCCGCCAGCCCAGGGCGTTGCGCATGACAAAGGACCGGTCGCACATGTATTCATCCATGGATTCAGAATACTTGACGCGGAAGCGCTGGCCCAAAATGATTTCGCAGGCCTTCGTCGACATGCCGAGACAGCCCGAGACCCACATCCAGAAGACGGCGCCGGGACCGCCGGAAACGATGGCCGTCGCCACGCCGCCGATATTGCCGACGCCTATCGTATTGGCCATGGCCGTACAAGCTGCGGCGAACCCCGATACCGACCCCTGGCCGCTGCCATGGTGCTGGAACATCTTGCCAAAAGTATTGCGGAAATGAAACCCGATGTGCCGGAAATTATAGTAAAAATGAAAACGGATACTCAAATACAAGCCCATACTGACCAGCACGACAATCATCGGCGTCCCCCACAAAGCATCGGAGACCGCCATCAATCCATTCAAAATCATAGTTTTCCCCCAATCAATACATAGTCTGACTTACTAAGAATGACATAAGCCATGGAAAAAGTCAATGATTCCTTCCATTTGTCACGTACTTTTCGATATGATACAATTTATATAATACAATTAATTTGTTCATATCTTTCATTTTTATTTTGGAAAGGTGGTTTTTCTTTGAAAATTCCAAAAAACAACTTGCAGGCAAGTATTGTCCTGCCCAGTATCTTATTCATTGGGATCGTCATCATAAGCTGTATCTTCTTTCCCGACCGGACAGATACAATTTTAAGTATTGTAAAAGAATATATATTCAGTTCATTCAGCTGGGTATACATTCTTTGTGTCGCCTTCTTTTTCCTCTTCCTGGTCATCTTATGCCTGGGAAAACTCGGTGACATCCGCTTGGGAAACGAAGATGAAAAACCAGAATTTTCCTTTTTTTCCTGGCTGTGCATGCTGTTTTCAGCCGGTATGGGCATTGGCCTGATGTTCTTTGGTGTAGCCGAACCGATTTCCCACTTATCGGCCCCCTTGCACGGGTCGGCTTCATCACTGGTCCAAACGAAGGAAGCCATGCTGAACACCCTGTTCCATTGGGGAATCCATGCCTGGGCGATTTACGGTATCATCGGCCTGGCCCTGGCCTATTTCGGATTCCGCTATCAGCTTCCCGTAACCCTGCGTTCCGGTTTTTATCCCCTCCTGAAGCATAGACTGAACGGTTTCTGGGGCAACCTGATCGATATCGTCGCCCTCTGTGCGACGATTTTCGGTCTGACGACGACGCTGGGCTTCGGAGCCATGCAGCTCAACGCCGGCCTGAGTGCTGTCGGCATTTTTTCGACAGCCTCTTTTTCCCACATCGTCCTCTTGATTGTCATCACCGTCGGCCTGGCCATCTTGTCGGCCATTTCCGGCGTAAGTAAGGGGATCCGTTACATGAGCCAGGGAAATCTGATCCTGGCCATCGCCCTGCTCCTGTTCATCCTCTTCGCCGGCCCGACGGTATATCTCTTGTCGGCCTTCACAGAAAACGTAGGCTACTATCTGACACACATCATCGAACTGTCTTTCCGCACTTTCGCCTACGAAAGCACCAAAGAAGAATGGTTCACGAACTGGACCATCACCTATTGGGCCTGGTGGATTTCCTGGGCGCCCTTCGTCGGTCTCTTCATCGCTAAGATTTCCAAAGGCCGCACGATACGCGAATTTGTCGTCTGCGTCCTCCTGGTCCCTACCCTGTTCAATATCTTCTGGATGACCGTGTTCGGCAACGGGGCCATCTGGGTCGACGGCCAGACCGGTGGCATCCTGACCCAGGCCGCCGCGGAAACGGAAAAGCTCTTATTCCTGTTCCTGGACCAATTCCCCCTGGCCCTGGTCACCTCACTGATTGCCCTGCTGGTCATCGTCATTTTCTTTATCACTTCGGCTGACTCGGGGATTTTCGTCATCAACAGCATCGCCTCGCAAGGGAAGAATACGTTTCCCAAGTGGCAGACTGTCTTATGGGGAACCCTGCTTGCCCTGCTGTCCATCGCCCTGCTCTATTCCGGCGGCCTCCAAGCCCTGCAGACGATGACCGTCATCATCGCCCTGCCCTTTGCCGTCATCATGATCCTGATGGTGTTCTGCCTGCTCCGGGGCTTGACGATCGATAACGCCTATTTCAGCAGAAAATTGTCAGAAAGTACCGTCTACTGGGATGGCTCCCATTGGCAGGACCGGCTGAAAAAAATCGTATCCGTCGGGACCTTGGACGATTTCCAGCAGTTCCTCAAACAGACCGTCGACCCGGCTTTCCAGGAACTGCGCCAGGAATTTCTGCGGAATGGAATTTCCGTCCACATCCAGGGCAGTGATGATAGTCAGACGGCCTGCCGGGAATTGATTGTCGAAAGCGGGAGCCTCCGCAATTTCATTTATGGCATCCGCTACCGGGCCAATGACGTATCCGATACTGTCGTCGGCTCCCTGTCCTTCCCGACCATTACGGAAGAGGAAAATTATGAACCCATTTGTTATTTTGCCGACGGCCGACGCGGATACAGCATCAAATATATGCAGAAAGATGAATTGATCACCGACGTCCTCCGTCAATATGAACGATATGTCAAGATGCTGGCAGCCGGCAAACACGACTTATACCTGACAGATAAAGTACATCCCGGACAAGGAGGAAAATCATGAACCGCTGGAATAACTTAATCGATTTGAAAGGCGACTCGGCCCCGATGGAAGTCATCAATCAGCGCATCTTATCCGACGCCACCATCGAAGGCACGAACTTGATCGTCTTAGTCATGGCCATCATGATCGCCTGCATCGGCCTGAACTTGAACAGCGTCGCCGTCATCATCGGCGCCATGCTCATTTCCCCGCTGATGGGCGGTATCGTAGCGACGGGCTACGGAATGGCCGCATATGACGTCCCTTTTATCCGCAAATCCCTCATCAAATTATCCTTCCAGGTCGGCCTGGCCGTGCTGACAGCTTCGATTTATTTTCTCCTTTCGCCGTTTACCTCGCCGACAGATGAAATCCTGGCCCGGACTACCCCGACAATCTGGGATGTCCTCGTCGCCTTATGCGGCGGGATTGCCGGTGCGGTCGGGAACACGCGGAAAGAAAAGAGCAATGTCATCCCCGGCGTCGCCATCGCCACGGCACTGATGCCGCCCCTCTGTACGGCCGGCTATGGGCTGGCCTCCGGGAACCACACGTTTTTCCTGGGTGCCTTGTACCTGTTCTTCATCAATGCCTTTTTCATTGCCTTGTCTTCGTTCTTGGTATTTAAGATTCTGAAAGTCCCGCCTCACGGCAATGTCGCTGAAGCTCATTTTCGCAAACAGCGTCTCATTTTAGTTATCCTCGGCCTATTAATTACGATTCCAAGCATCTATATGGCTCATCTAACGGTAAAAGATGCGCTCCAGGAAGTCCAGGTCAAATCTTTTATAGAAACAAACATGAATTTTGAAAAAACTAGTGTCGTTTCTTACACACTAAAAGATAAGACCTTGACAATTGATCTTGTCGGGGCTGTCCTGACGGAAGAACAAATAGACCAGCTTAAATCGAACATAAATAACTATCCACGTCTTCAAGGCATATCTCTTTCTATTATCCAGGGAAACAGGAATCTGAACACTGAGGAAGTGCAGCGATTAATCAATTCACGTATAGAAAAACAAGGCAAAGCCGAAAAAGAAGCTTCGTACAAGATGCTGACCAGTAAATATTACCCAGCTTACGAACGTGCTGCAGCAGACCAGCAGGTCATCCAGATTCTAAACAGCCAGGCTCCTTTATTATTCCCGGAAATCCAGTCTGTCCGGGGTGGCACGCTAACAGCCTTGCATCGAGATAACGATACGAAAGACAGTACATTTGGCTACGACCGTTTCATGGCCGAAGTTACCGTCAGAACTCCCCTTAGTGCCGATGACGCGCTGCGTCTGCATGATTGGATCAAAGGTCAGGTAAACATGCCTGTCATTCTGAATGTCCAGACCAGCAATGCTCCCAGCGAATACTATGGCAACGGGATTCAATGGTAAAATCAAAACTGCTTTAAGCAGCTGAAAAGTATACCGACCCCCAATTGTTAGACCAAAACTCTAACGATTAGGGGGTCGTTTTGTTATTTATTTAATTTACTCTGGCTTGATAGCAGATGAATCTATCTTTAACTTTTCTGTAATCGCTTGAAAAAACTCAGTACTTCAAAGAGCTATGTGTTTGCCAAAAAAGGAGCGACATCTCTTTTTGCAGCATCAAAATCCAGTTCGGCAAAACTTTTTTTACATATCTTTTGTATCTTGCTACAAATACCATAATGCAACCTGGCGACATTGTATGGATTGTTATTGCATTGGCACATTTCCCAGAGTATGGTATACTATTTTTTAGACAAAAGTCATGTTTGAAGATCCAGGATAAAATTCATATCCCATGAATCAAAAAAGGGAGGAACCTGTCATGGATGTCACTCATCACAAATTATCCTCGCAAGAACTCGCAAACTATCTCCAACGGATCCATCTGGTATCTCCACCGAAGGCAACCGATATAGACGGCTTGAAGGAACTCCAAATCCATCATCTTTTATCCATTCCTTATGAAAATCTGGACCCTATGAATGGCATTTCAACATCCATGGATTCAGAAGACCTCTATAAAAAAATGATTCTTCATCGACGGGGCGGATATTGCTTTGAACTGCAAGGGCTGTTTCTTCTACTGCTCACGACACTTGGCTATCACGTTGAACAGCGGGCAGGCCGTTTTATGGACGAGCCCGGTATTGTCCAGATGCGGCGTCACCGGGTCCTGATAGTTACCATAGACAGTATCCCCTGGCTCACTGATGTTGGCGTCAATAGTGAATCCCCCAGACAACCAATCCGCATTCATGGAAACCGATCTATGGTTTTACCGATGAACCGCAGATCGATGACGATTTTATCATGCCCTCTTTCTATTGTGACCAACATCCCGATTCCCGGTTCAATAAATACATGAAAATCAGCCTGTTTACCCAGGATGCCGATTTGACTATCGTAAAAGATGAAATGAAAGTGTATCGAAATGGCAAAGTAGAAAAGCGTCTTCCCATTTCTGGAAAAGAAGAAGCTGCCCATCTCCTGTCTGACATTTTCCACATCTCAGTTCCCCATAATTATCGTCTTTTACCATAAATTTAAAGAATATGACCATAAAGCTATGATATTTTTGCATACAGCAAAAGGGCTTATGCACGATTCTCCGTGCAATAAGCCCTTTTACGTTGTTAGTAAGGTCAAATATCAAGTCTCGAACGTACTTCCTGATCCAGCACCTGCAGCAGGCCGATGTAGTCTTCTTTGATGTGGCGGTAGATGTCCTGTGCCGTTTCTTCATTATAGGTATGAAAAGAAAGGTTGCGTTTGACCTGCATGTCCAGCCATTTTTCCGCATCGCCGATGAGATGTTGTTTCCAGGCTTCGCGGATACTGCTGCGTGGGCTGGTCGCTTCGATGCCTTCATAGTCCAGGACGGCCTTCATCAGTTTCCAGGCCAGTTCAAAGGTAAATTCAAAACGCTGGATGGTTGCATCGAGATAGAGGTCGTCTTCGTCCAAAGTCTTGGTCAGGGCAATTTCCAGGCGGTTCAGGGCTTTGTGGTAGTCTTCCCACTTCAGCCGTAATTGTTCTTTCGTCATCATCCATTCTCCTTTGCCGTCGACAGCCCAGAGCAGTTTCCCTTCCCTGTCGATGGCATCTTTCAATTTCTGATTCGGCTGACGCCGGTAATCAATGAGATCAAAAGTAAAGGGCAGCTGGCTCTGGTCGAAATCGAGCTGCAGCGGCGTCACCAGATTTTCCGTACTGGCAATGGCCAAATCCACATCGGAAACAGGCTTATAATCGCCACGAGCCCGCGACCCGAAGAGTTTCACCCAATCGATCCGGTTGCCATAGCGGGACAAAATAGCAAAGATCTGCCGCCACTGTCTGACACTCAATCCGTACATAGTACTCCTCCTTTGGGACGGCTCCTGCTTAACCTCTCCGGCCCTGCGGGCCACCTCCCCTATGAAGGGAGGCTTGGGCGCCCCTATGATTGGCGGGCGGCCGGCGACCTGCGACCTGCGGGCCGCCTTTTAGGCGGCCCCTACGATTGGCACTTCGGGCAGTAGTGGGTGCCGCGGCCGTTCAGTTTGGTGTATTCGATGGTCGTGCCGCAGACGGTGCAGGGCGTGCCTTCGCGGCCGTAGACGCGGAGGTTTTCCTGGTTCTGCCCTTCTTTGCCGTTGCTGCTGATGAAGTTGCGGATTGTCGTGCCGCCGTGTTCCAGGCCTTCCTGGAGGACGGCGACGATGGCTTCATGAAGGCGGGCCGCTTCTTTTTGGGTCACTGTATCGCTGTGGCGCATGGGCCGGATGCCCGCCCGGAACAGGGCTTCGTCGACGTAGATGTTGCCCAAACCGGCCACTTTGGTCTGGTCCAGGAGGAGCATCTTCACCGGCCGGTGGCAGCCCTTGAGGAGGTCATAGAGCCGCTCCGTCGTGAAGTCCGGACTGATGGCGTCCGGTCCCAGGTTGTCGTAACCTTTGACGCCTGTCGCCCCCTCTGACGGCACGAGCCACAGGCAGCCCAGGGTGCGGATATCGCGGTAGAGGAGGCGCCCTTCGCTGAGCGTAAAAATAAGATGAATGGCCCGGCCAGCATACTGGCCGGGCTTTTCTTCATAGAGCAGGCTGCCTGTCATGCGCAGATGGACCAGAAAGGACCAGGGACCGCGGCAGCGGACAAAGAGGTACTTGCCGCGGCGTTCCACGCCTTCCAGGGTCTGGCCGGTCAAGGCGGCTGCAAAACGGTCTGCCGTCGTATTCTTGATGAGCCTGGGCAGGCCTATTTCAACGGCCGTAATGGCCTTTCCCCGGACACGCTCGTCGAGGAAGGCCCGTATCGTTTCTACTTCCGGTAATTCTGGCATGGTCTCACCTACTTCGCTTCTTCCCAGTTGACGCCGCTGTGGATGTCGACGACGAGGGGCACGGATAAATCGACAATGTGTTCCATTGTATCCTTGAGGAGCTGTTCCACTTCGTCCTTTTCCCCGGCCGGGACTTCCAGGACCAGTTCGTCATGGACCTGGACCAGAAGCTGGCTCTTCAGATGGCGTTTTTCCAATTCGTCCTGGACAGCGTTCATGGCCAGCTTGATGATATCGGCGGCGCTGCCCTGGATAGGCGTGTTCATGGCCGTCCGTTCGGCAAAGGACCGGCGCGTGAAGTTCTTGCTGTTGATTTCCGGCAACGCCCGGCGGCGGCCGAACATGGTGACGGCCATGCCCGATTCCTTGGCCGAGGCGATGAGGCCGTTCATGTAGTCGTGGACCGTGTTGTAGCGGGCAAAATACGAATCGATGTATTCCTTGGCTTTTTGGCGGGAAATGGAGATATTCCGGGCCAGGCCGAAGTCGCTGATGCCATAGATGATGCCGAAGTTGACGGCCTTGGCATGGGACCGTTCTTCCGGCGTGACCTCGTCCAGGGGGATGCCGAAGACTTCCGACGCCGTCCGGCGGTGGATGTCCTGGCCCTTCTTGAAGCCGTCGATCATAGTCGGGTCCTGGGACAAGTGAGCCAGGAGGCGCAATTCGATCTGCGAATAGTCGCCAGAGACGATGTAGTCATAGCCTTCGCCGGGCACGAAGAGGGAGCGTATCTTGCGGCCCTGTTCGGTCCGGATGGGGATATTCTGCAGATTCGGGTCGGAACTGCTCAGACGTCCCGTCGACGTGACCATCTGGTTGAAATGGGTATAGATGCGCCCCGTTTCCGGCACGATGAGCGGTTCCAGGCCATCGAGATAAGTGGAAATGAGTTTCTTCAAGGCCCGGAAGTGCAGAATCTTGTCGATCATGGGATGCTTGTCGCGCAGGGCGTCGAGGACGGAACTGTCCGTCGAATAGCCCGTCTTGGTCTTCTTGATGACCGGCAGCTGCAACTTCTCGAAGAGGATGACGCCGAGCTGTTTCGGCGAATTGATGTTGAAGGTCTCGCCGGCGTCGTCGTAAATGGCTTCTTCCAGGGCATCAGCCTGGCGGGACAATTCGCTCTTCATGGTCATGAGGCGGTCCGTATCGACAGTGAAGCCGTTCATTTCCATGACGGCCAGCGTATGGATGAGCGGTTCTTCGATGGTATCGTAGAGCTGTGTCAGGGATGCCTTATCCAATTCAGCTGCCGCTTTGGGCCAGACCTGGAGGGCAAAAGCGGCATCGCAGGCCAGCTTCTGTCCGTCGTCTTCTGTGCCTTCGTCCAGGCTGACGTCGAAGGTTTCGGAAATATACGTCAGGCCATAGGACGTCCGCGTCGGGTCGAGGAGATAGGCTGCCAGGATGATGTCCTTCAAGGGCAGGCGGCCCGGAGCGACGCGGGATACGACCTTGGTCAGGTCCTTGCCGTCATCGGTGACGACGGCTGCCGCTTCGGTCAGGACGGCGAGATAGGCGTCGTAATCGCTTTCGGGAACGACGAAGGCGCCATCATCGACGGCCATGGCCAGGGCCGTCACAGCCGGGATGGGCTGGCTGCCGTCATAGCGGGCGGCGACGGCGACGGTCTTCCCTTTCAGGCTGGCCGCGCCCGGTGCGTCCATGACCTGGACGGCCGCTGCCGGTGCCGCGGCGTCTGCCAGATGAGAGAAGCGGTCGAAGGCGGCAAAGCGTTCCAGAAGATTGCGGAAGCCCAGGCTGCGGAAGAGCTGGGCCACGTCTTCCTGGCGCGGCTGGGGCTGGAACATGTCCATGGTGTAATCGAGGGGCACGTCACAGCGGATAGTGGCCAGGTCCTTGGACAAGACGGCCTTGTCCTTGTTGTCGGCCAGTTTTTCCTGCAGCTTCTTGCCCTTCACTTCGTCCAGGTGTTCGTAGACGCCGTGGACGCTGCCGAACTGGCTGATGAGCTTGAGCGCCGTCTTTTCGCCGACGCCGGGGACGCCGGGGATATTATCGGCCGTATCGCCCATGAGGGCCTTCATGTCGATGACCTGGGCCGGCGTATAACCGTATTCGGCTTCCATGACGGCCGGCGTAACGGCCAGCATGTTGGTGATGCCCTTCTTGGTCAGATAGACCGTCACGTCGTCCGTGACCAGCTGCAGGGCGTCGCGGTCACCGGTGACGACAGCGACGGCATAGCCATCGGCTGCCGTGCGGCGGGCCAGGGTGCCGATGATGTCGTCCCCTTCGTAGCCTTCCTGTTCGAGGACGCAGATGCCCAGGCAGGCCAGGACTTCGCGGATCAGGGCGAACTGGGGCCGCAGGTCATCCGGTGTGGGCTTGCGCGTAGCCTTGTAGCCGTCGAACAAGTCGTTGCGGAAGGTGTGCTTGCTCTTGTCGAAGGCGACGGCAACGTACTGCGGGTCCAGTTCTCCGTACAATTTCAATAACATATTCAAAAAACCATAGACGGCATTCGTCGGGTGCCCCTGGGCATCGGTGAGATGCGGGATGGCATAAAATGCCCGATAGAGCAGACTGCTGCCGTCGATGATGACGATATTTTCTTTCATAGAACCTCCCTACGCCCACTCACCGATGCAACAGGGAGCTGACGATGCTGTAGATACAGTAGATGACGAAGATGCCCAAGAGATAGGGCATGGCCATGATGATAAAGCCCAGGGCGCCGATGATGACGGCGACGATGCAGAAGACGATGAAGCCCAGGGCCAGTTTGACACGCCACGAAAGGCCGGACGTGACGATGTGGATGCCATGATGCGCTTCCTGTTGCTGACGCAGCCGTTCTTCATAGAGGGACTTCTGGTCTTGGACCGTCCCATCTTCATCGATGGTCTGGCCGCGGAAACTATCCCGTTCGTGATCCGAAAGGATTTTTGGGTCTTCTGAATTCATAGATACTTCTCCTCCTGATTAGTAGTTACGGCTCTTCATGCGGCGTTCGATGTCGCGCTTGGCTTCTTTTTCGGCCAGGGCCTGCCGCTTGTCGTAGAGCTTCTTCCCTGTTACCAGGGCGACGGTCACTTTGACCTTCCCCTTCTTGAAATAGAGGTTGAGCGGGATGAGGGTATAGCCTTTTTCCTGGATCTTGCCCAGGAGCTTGATGATTTCATATTTATGGAGCAAGAGCTTGCGCGTCCGCAGGGGATCGTGGTTGAAGCGGTTGCCCTGATCATAGGGACTGATGTGCATGCCCAGGAGGAAGACTTCGCCGTTCTCGATGCGGCAGAAGCTGTCCTTCAGATTGACCTTGCCCTGGCGCAGGGACTTGACTTCCGTCCCCGTCAGGGCAATGCCGGCTTCATACGTTTCATGGATAAAATAATCGTGACGGGCCTTGCGGTTGTCCGAAATATATTTCACACCCTTTGTCGGTGACGTTGCCAAAACGAATTCCTCCTATTTCTTCTTCTTTTTGCCGCGGCGGCTCTTGCTGCCCTTGCCCTTGCACGCGGCTTTGCGGCCGGATTTCTTGTCCTTGCAGCCTTTCTTATCCTTCTTGTCTTTCTTGCCCTTCTTGCCGATGGCTCCGGCGAACCAGTTGTGCTTGGTGTCGGTGTCCTTCTTATCGCTGTGTTTCCGTTTATGGCGCCGTTCGGCACTGGCCGCCATGAGCTGCTGCACGTCTTCCAGCGATTCGTAGCGGCCCGGGACGAAGTCGATTTCGCATTTTTCCACATTGACCTGAGCCAGGGTGACTTCCATGGCATCGCCTAAGCGGTAGACCTTGCCGCCGTGCTGGCCGCGCAGGGTGTACGACGCTTCGTCGAATTCGTAGTCGTCGTCAGTGAGCAGGGAAATGTGGACCAGGCCTTCGATGCCGTTTTCCAGGCCCACGAAGAGGCCGAAAGACGTAATGCCCGTAATGTGCGCTTCAAAAGGCTGACCGATGAAGGGCAGCATGTACTGGCACTTCTTGAGGTCGTCTGTTTCCCGTTCGGCTTCGACGGCAATGCGTTCGCGCGAGCTGGCCTGGTCGGCGGCGATGGTATGGTACGACAGGGACTGCTGCGATTCTTCCTCGGTCAGCTTGCCCCGGCGCTGGTACTGGCGGATCAGACGGTGGACCATGAGGTCCGGGTAGCGGCGGATAGGCGACGTGAAATGAGTATAACATTCCGAAGCCAGGCCGAAGTGGCCGGCATTAGTCGTCGAATAGCGGGCCTGCTGCATAGAGCGCAGAGCGATGGTCTGGACGACGGCGGCTTCATCGGTGCCCTTGGTCATTTCCAGGAGCTTCTGGAAGTCTGCCGGCTTGACCGATTCCGTATCGGGCATGGGCAGGTTGAAACTCGACAGGACGGTGCGCATCATATCCAGCCGTTCCGGTTCGGGCAGTTCGTGGATACGGTAGACCGACGGGTTTTCGCTGTCCCGGAGATAGCAGGCTACGGTTTCATTGGCAATGAGCATGCTTTCTTCGACGATCTGTTCGGCAATGGTCCGTTCCCGTTTTTCCAGACGCAGCGGTACGCCGTCCGGATCAAGGATGACTTTGTATTCAGGGAAATCGAAGTCGATGGCCCCGCGGCGGAGGCGCATGTTCTTGAGGATCGTCGACAAGGCCCGCAGTTCGTGGAGCATGGGCATGAAGGGCTGCAAGTCGTCAGGCACGATGCCTTCCAGGAGGGCCTTGCGGATTTCGACGTAGTTGCAGCGCCGTTTGACGCGGATGACGGCCGGGCCGATGTCGGCCTTGAGGACCTTGCCTTCTTCGTCGATTTCCATGACGCAGGTCATGGAGTAACGGTCTTCATTGGCGTTGAGGCTGCAGATGCCGTTGGACAGGACCGTCGGCAGCATGGGGATGACCCGGTCGACAAGGTAGACGCTGGTGCCGCGGTTATATGCTTCCTGGTCGATGGCCGATCCCGGGCGGACGTAGTAGCTGACGTCGGCGATGTAGACGCCCAGTCGGAAATGGCCGTTGGGCAGGCGGACGACGTCGATGGCATCGTCCAGGTCCTTGGCATCTTCACTGTCGATGGTGATGAGCTGGCGGTCGCGGTAATCGCGGCGCCCTTCTTCCAAGGTGACCGTCGTGTCGATCTTGGCGGCTTCCTTCTTGACGTCGTCCGGGAAGTCGAAAGGCAGGC